>CAXTJC010000419.1:0-3316 GCA_964244225.1 uncultured Acidobacteriaceae bacterium | reverse complement strand
TGTTCGGACCGGCGAAACACTTCTCCTGAAAGATGAAAGTTCTTTGACTAAATCAGAGCATTCCTAAACACCATCCCTTTGGCGTAACTACCCCCGACACCTCGTTACACTAGTTTTGAAGTAAGCCCTGACCGCTTTGCACTCTGCTTCTGGATCTGACCCCTATGGCTCCGTGATCCAAATTTTTGGCTCCACGATCTATAAACCGGCGCAGAGACACCAGAAGTAAGGCGATCTAATCTTTCCTCGTGTCATGGCTTGCCTACCTTGCCTACCTTGCCTGCCTTGCCTTTCTTGCCTTGTTTGTCTGTCTTGCTTTTCCTGTCTTGCCTTACTTCAAAGGAGCCATGCTTCCTGCAATCCTGCCTGCAAGGCAACCGAAGTCGCCTGTCTCGAAGACTTTGCCTCGCAAGTACGGGGGAGGGGGGAGGGTACCCCAAGGTATCCTGCTCCTCTATGCCACACCTCGCGGACGCCGCAGCCGACCAGAACCACATGCAGCGCGCCCTCGCCCTCGCCCGTGAGACGATCGGCCTCGCCAGCCCCAACCCGCAGGTCGGCTGCATCCTCGTCCGCGAGAGCACCGGCGATCGCGCCCGAGACCAGATCCTCGGCGAAGGCGCCCATCTCTACGAGCAACGCGATCACGCTGAGATCGTCGCCCTCAAACAGGCGGCCGCAAGCGGCCATAGTGTGCGCGGCGCAACCGCCTACGTCACGCTCGAACCCTGCTCGCACCACGGCCGCACCGGCCCCTGCGCCGACGCGCTCATCGCCGCCGGCATCGGCCGTTGCGTGGTCGCAACGGCTGACCCAAATCCGCTGGTCAGCGGAGCGGGCCTGGCGAGACTGCGCAGTGCCGGAATCGAGGTCGATCTCGGCCTCGGCAGTGAGGAAGCCCGCAGGCTCAACGTCGCCTTCGCGCACTTCATCCAGCACCAGCGTCCGTTCGTAACCCTGAAAGCCGCGCTGTCGGTCGACGGCTACCTTGCGCCGCCACCCGAGGCCCGCGCCTTTCGCGAACCGCACTGGCTGACCGGTCCCGAGGCGCGCGCCGAGGTGCACCGCCTGCGCCACGCATCGGACGCCATCCTCACCGGCATCGGCACCGTCCTCGCCGACGACCCAGCCCTCACCGACCGCTCCGGCCTGCCGCGCCGCCGGCCGCTGCTGCGCATCATCCTCGACCCGCAGCTGCGAACGCCAGCCGCGAGCCAGCTTCTGCGTAGCGCAGCGGCCTCACCTCCAGCACACGAGTGCGACCTTCTCCTGCTGTGTGCCGAGTCTGCTCCAGCGGCCAACGAGCATGCGTTGCACGCTGCCGCTCCAGGCCGCGTCGAGATCCTGCGCCTGCCCGCTGGCCCCTCCGGCCGCCTCAACCTGCCCGCCGTCCTCGCCCTGCTCGGGGAGCGCCGCTGCCTTAGCCTGCTGCTCGAAGCCGGTTCCGCGCTGAACAGCGCCTTTCTGCATGAGGATCTCGTCGACCGCGTCGTGCTCTTCTTCAGTGACACAGAGCTGGGCGCCGGATCCATCCCCTTCGCCGCCGCCGGCCCTTCTCCCTATCTGCTGCAACAACGCCTTCAGCAGCTGCGCACGACCGAAATCGGCGCGGACGCCATGGTCACCGGCCTTCTGCACGATCCATGGCTTGCATCACCGTAACTCCGTTGTTCGGAGTTCGTTCTCCGTTATTGGTTGTCTATTGTCCGTTGCCTGTTCCCTCTTTCTGTTTCTGTTTCTGTTTCTGTTTCTGTTTCTGTTTCTGTTTCTGTTTCTGTTTTCTGAAATGCTCTACCCTTGACCTATGTTTACCGGTCTCATCGAAACCACGGGCATCATTCTCTCGGTCATTCCTTCCGCAGGCGGCACACGCATTACGGTCGAGGCTCCGGAGAGTCTTGTCGCGCGGCTACGTACCGGCGATTCCGTCGCCGTGAGCGGAACCTGCCTGACCGCGCTCGCGATTGCCGCAACCCGCTTCTCCGCCGATCTCGCACAGGAGACCCTTGAGCGCACGACGCTGGGCCGTCTTCAGGCCGGAACGACGGTCAACCTCGAGCTGCCCACACCAGCCGGATCTCCGCTCGGCGGCCACGTCGTGCAGGGCCACGTTGACGGCACAGGCACCCTGCTGGCGCTTGAGGCCCTGCACCCCGGCCAGTTGCATTCGAGCGACTGGCGGCTCGGCATCGCCATCTCGCACGAGTTGGCCCGCAACGTCGTCCAGCAGGGATCGATCACGATCGAGGGAATCTCGCTTACCGTGGCGCGTCTTCACCCAACGAGCGACGGCGCGCAGGTCGAAGCCGCTATCATTCCGCATACCTACAAAGCCACCAGCCTGCGAACTCTAAGGCCAGGCGATCCGGTCAACATCGAAACCGACGTGCTCGCCCGCTACGCCGCGCAGCAGACCAGACAAGCGCCGGCCGAATGGCTCACCGCGGACTACCTGCTCGCGAACGGCTATTGAACCAGCACCGCTTTCGGAGCGACAGATCGATCGAGCTACAACGAGCGCGCCCGCTCGATCGCTCGCACAACAGCCTGAGCCTTGTTACGGCACTCCTCAAACTCGGCCTCGGCGACGGAGTCGGCGACAATGCCGGCGCCGGCTTGAATATGGCCTTGCTCGCCGCGCATAAAGAGCGTGCGGATCGCGATGCAGGAGTCTAAATTGCCGGAGAAATCGGCATACAAAACCGATCCGCCGTAGACGCCCCTGCGCGTGGGCTCGAGTTCCTCGATGATCTCCATGGCGCGGACCTTAGGTGCGCCCGAGAGTGTACCTGCCGGAAAGCAGGAGCGGAAGGCATCGAGCGCCGAGAGCTCCGGCCGCAGCTGGCCCTCAAGCGCGCTGACCAGGTGCATGACGTGCGAGTAGCGCTCGACAAACATCAAGTCTTTTACTTTGACGCTGCCAAAGTCCGAGACGCGGCCGAGATCGTTGCGGCCAAGATCGACGAGCATGATGTGCTCCGAGACCTCTTTCGCGTCGGCACGGAGATCCTCTTCAAGCGCACGGTCGAGCGCATCGTCCTGATGTCGCGGACGCGTTCCGGCGATCGGCCGATACTCGACGTTACGGCCCTTGACCCGCACAAGCAGCTCGGGCGAGGAGCCGACGATGTGGCCGGTCGTGCTCGCGCCGCTGCCGGCTTCCTCAAGCGGGAAGCGGAGAAAGTACATATACGGCGAGGGGTTCACAATGCGGAGCGCGCGGTAAATCTCGAACGGGTCGACGGCAGGGGTGCAGTCGAAGCGCTGCGAGAGCACGCACTGGAAGACGTCGCCGGAGCCGATATACGCCTGCACC
>CAXTJC010000418.1:0-3320 GCA_964244225.1 uncultured Acidobacteriaceae bacterium | reverse complement strand
ACTCATCCCGTTGCGAAATGGTAAACTAAAGACCTAATGCCGCCTCTCAAAACACTGCTTCTGAATCCGCCCTCCTTTGAAAACTTCGATGGCGGCGCCAGCTCACGCTGGCCCGCAACCCGCGAGATCGAGTCCTACTGGTATCCGGTCTGGCTCGCCTATCCCGCCGGCATGCTGGAGGGCTCAAAGCTGCTCGACGCGCCGCCGCATCACGTCTCCGCCGATGAGACCATCGAGATGTCCAAGAGCTTCGAGTTTCTCGTGCTCTTCACCTCGACCGTCGGCTGGTCCGGCGACCACGCACTCGCCCGCGCCATCAAGGCTGTCAACCCGACCATCAAAATTGCCTTCGTCGGGCCGCCTGTCACCACCGACCCCGATCGCGCCCTCAACGAGTGCGAGGCCATCGACTTCGTCGCTCGTCGCGAGTTCGATTTCACCGTGGTCGAGTTTGCCAATCGCAAGCCGCTCCACGAGATCCTCGGCATCTCCTACAAGGACTCGAACGGCGTCATCCAGCACAACCCCGATCGCCCGCAGGTCGAAGACCTCGACGCCATGCCTTGGGCCACTAAGATCTACCAGCGCGATATGGACGTCACCCGATATAACGTCCCGTTCCTGCTCCACCCCTACATCGCGCTCTACTCCACGCGCGGCTGCCCCGCGCAGTGCACCTTCTGCCTCTGGCCCCAGACCCTCTCCGGACACGCCTGGCGAAAGCGGTCCACCGACGACGTCGCCGCGGAGATGATGTGGGCCCGTGACAACTTCCCCAACGTCAAGGAGTTCTTCTTCGACGACGACACCTTCAACATCCAGAAGGCGCGCACCGTCGAGCTCTGCGCCAAGCTGAAGCCCCTCGGCATCACCTGGTCCTGCACCTCGCGCGTCACCACCGACCGCGAAACCCTAAAGGCCATGAAGGAGGCCGGCTGCCGCCTGCTCATCGTAGGCTTTGAGTCCGGTGACCCGCAGATTCTCAAGAACATCAAGAAGGGTGCAACGGTGGAGCGCGCCCGCGACTTCGTCAAGGACTGCCACGACCTCGGCCTCATCATTCACGCCGACTTCATCCTCGGCCTTCCCGGTGAGACCCGCGAGTCGATCCGAAACACCATCGATTTCGCCAAGACGCTCGACTGCGAAACCATCCAGGTCTCCGTCGCGCATGCCTACCCCGGCACGGAGTTCTACGACTTCGCCCACAAGAACGGCTTCATCACCAACGAAAAGATGGAAGACGGCGGTGGCCACCAGATGGCCCACATTGAGTACCCCGGCCTGCCCACCGAGTACGTCATGGAGATGGTGCACAAGTTCTACGACGAGTACTACTTTCGCCCCAAAGCCGCCGCCCGCGTGGTCTGGAAGGCCATCGTCAACCGCGACGTCCCCCGCCTCTACGTCGAAGCCAAAGCCTTCATGAAGCTCCGCTCCCAGCGCAACAAGGCCGCCCGCCTGAAAGCCGAAGAGTCCGCCACACGGCAACAGGAATCCGTCAGCATGAACGCCTGATTCTGTTCCCTATAAAAGCGGCGTCGCGCTCACCCGCGCCGCCGCTTTTGTATTCTCGTCTCAGCTACCATCCCCATCCCGACCGCCACCATCCTTTTATCGTTGTCATCCTAGAGCGCAGCGAAGGATCCCCGCACCTCGTTTTGCTTGTCATCCTAGAGCGCAGCGAAGGATCCCCGCACCTCGTTTTTGCTTGTCATCCTAGAGCGCAGCGAAGGATCCCCGCACCTGCCCGTGGCTGGAATACTGCTCCAGGAACGCTTACCCTCGCATGCCCACCCACACGTACCCCGTCTACATCCTCGCCAACACCTTCCAGCGCCTCTACATCGGGATGACCAACAACCTGCAAGCCCGCCTCCATGAACACAAAACCAAGACCAACCCGAACTCCTTCACTGCAAAGTACAACATCAACAAACTCGTCTACTCCGAACCCTTCCAATACGTAGGAAACGCAACCGCCCGTGAGAAAGAATTGAAGGGCTGGCTGCGCATCAGGAAAATTCAACTCATAACAACCGCAAACCCCGCCTGGCGCGACCTAAGCCTCGAATGAGGCAAACCCACCAAACCCTACCGCGAACCCGAATAACTTCCCTTCTTTGTATTTGTCATCCTAGAGAGCAGCGAAGGATCCCCGCACCTGTTTCTGCTTGTCATCCTAGAGCGAAGCGAAGGATCCCCGCACCTTGCTCGTGGCGGTACCACCCCGAGTGATCGCAAAAATTACGTTAGACATCTGTGGCGTACTTCCCCCACCCAAACCACTACACTTGAAACACATGACCACCCGCAAGACTAAACGATTCCTCGCATCCTGGCCCCACGCTCGAAGTACCTATCTAAGCCCTGCCGTCCGAAGACTTTACCTGAAAGTACAGGGAGGGTAGGTACCCGATGGCCTATACCCTCACACCCTCACGCTACCTCGTCCTGCTCGCCGTCATGCTCACGGCCTCGGTTGGCGACACCCTGCTCTCGCACGGCATGGCGCAGGTGGGTCCAGTGTCCCTCACCCACCTTGGCCTGCTGCTTCGCGCCCTTGTGAACCCCTGGGTGATCGCCGGCATCCTCTGCCTGCTTGGCTTCTTCGCCAGCTACCTCTCCGCGCTCTCCTGGGCCGATCTCACCTTCGTACTTCCTTCCACCGCCTTCGGCTACATCATCGTCGCCCTGCTCGCGCACTTCTGGCAGCATGAGCACATCAGCCCCTCCCGCTGGGCCGGCATCCTCCTCATCGTCTGCGGTGTGGGCTTCGTGGCGAACGGCCCCTCACTCACCGAGCACCCGTCATCCGCCATTCCGCCGGGTTCCACGCTTGATCCCTTGGTCCAGCCTAATCCGACGGGCCCGCCCGCATGATCGCTCTTCCCACCTCCACGCTCGCGAGTCCGATCCTAACCTGGACCACCATCGTCGCCGTCGCCGCCACAGCCGTCGCCGGCGACTGCCTGACCGCCGGAGCCATGCGCCGCATCGGCGACCTGGACGTCATCCGCACCCACTCCGGACTGCCGGGCGCCATTCGGGCCGTCGTCTCCAACCCCATGTTTCTGCTCGGCGTCCTCTCGATGGCCCTCAGCTTCTTCACCCTTCTCTTTACCCTCTCGCGCGTCGACGTCTCGCTCGCTGCCCCAGCCTCCGCCTCCCTTACCTTCATCGGCAACGCCGCCGCCGCCAAGCTCTTTCTGCACGAAAACGTAGACCGCCGCCGCTGGCTCGCCGCCCTCTTCGTCTGTGTCGGCGTCGCCCTTCTTGCAAGGTAAGCTCACTATCGGCTCAGCCACCGCATCAGCCCA
>CAXTJC010000417.1:0-3331 GCA_964244225.1 uncultured Acidobacteriaceae bacterium | reverse complement strand
GAGCACCTCGCATTTCCGGCCCCCTTGCCGAAGCTGATGCTTTGTTGTTGCCTCGCGCCCGCTCGTTGTTGCTAGAGCCATCCAGTCCACATCTGCCGTTCAACTTTGAGTCTGCTTCCTAGAGCAGGTTTCATTAGCGTTGCTCGACCGGCTACCCCCCCCCTCGATTTTCATTCCTCCAGAGGACTTCATGAGAAGGCTTGCTGCTGTGTTTGCATTGCTATTTGCTTCCGCTTCTGCGATGGCGGAGGGGGCAGTCACGTCGCCGGAACAGGCGTTTGGTTTCAAACCTGGGACCGACAGGAAGCTCGCTGACTGGGTGCAGTTGACTTCCTATTTCAAGACGCTGAGCACTCAGTCCGACCGCATTCGCTACGAGGAAATCGGTAAAACCACCGAGGGCCGGCCATTCGTCACGGTGACGATCTCCTCGGCGGAGAACATTGCGCACCTTAGCGAGTACAAAGACATCCAGGCGAAGTTAGCGGACCCGCGCGTTACAACAGAGGATCAGGCGAAGGATCTGATCGCGCGCGGGAAGACGGTGTTGGTCGTTACCTGCAATGTGCATTCGACCGAGATTGCGAGTTCACAGAGTGCCAGTCTCTTCGCCTATCGTCTTGCGACAGAGAACAGCCCTGAAGTTCAGTCGATTCTGAAGAACGTCATCATTGTTCTTGTCCCGTCGTTGAATCCAGACGGCCAGCAGCTGGTAGTGGACTGGTACAAGAAGTACCTTGGAACACCGTTTGAGGGCAGCAGTCCGGTGGTGCTGTGGCATCACTACGTAGGGCACGACGACAACCGCGACTGGAGCTCGTTCACACAGGTCGAGACACGTCTCGCCGTCGAGAAGATCATCAATCCGTGGCACCCGCAGATTCTTTACGACCTGCACCAGATGGGATCGAATGGACCGAGGATTTATCTGCCACCCTGGGTCGATCCCATTGACCCCAATGTGGACCCGCTCCTGGTCCAATCCATGAATGCGTTGGGGATTAACACAGCGCTCGAGATTGCCGAAACCGGCAAGCAAGGCGTGCTGGTGCACGGCGTGTATGACTTCTGGTCGCCCCTGCGGGACTACATCGCTCTGCATAACGGCTTGCGGATCTTGACCGAATCAGCGAGCGTCAATATCGCTTCGCCCATCGACATTCCGTTTTCCAGGCTGGATCACGGCATTGGTTACGATGCCAAGGTAGCGGCGTGGAACTTCCCCGACCCTTGGAAAGGCGGCCATTGGACGCTCGGGGACATCGTCTCTTACCAGGAGGATGCATTCTTCTCTATTGCCCGCAACGCCGCAAACTATCGCGAGCGCTATCTGAGCGACTACTACAAGCTGGGCCAGCATGCGCTTCATCCCAAGTCCGGTCCGTATGCGTTTGTCATCCCTGCGGAACAGAAAGACACCGCCGCTACTGCCCGGCTGATTAATACGCTGATCACGGGAGCGAACGAAGTGCAGCAGGCCACGGCTGATTTCACCGCCGACGGCAAGAGCTACAAGCAGGGCAGCTACATCGTGAAGCTCGCCCAGCCCTATGGTGCGTTCGCGAAGTCGATCCTTGAGGTGCAGGAATACCCGAATATTCCGGAGTACCCGGGCGGCCCGCTGCAGCGGCCTTATGACGTCACGGCGCAGACGATGCCGTTGCTGCTGGGAGTCACGGCGGTTCCAGTGCGCAAAGAGTTCGAGGCTCAGGCCAAACCAGTCAGCCGCATGCACATCGAACCTGGAACATTTGACCGGCAGCAGGGTGCGAAAGGGTATGTGCTGCAGGATGAGACGAACAGCAGCCTGTACGCCATGTTTGCGCTATTGAAACATGGCTTCCGCGCCTATCGGATTGCTGGAACTGGACAAGAGCCGGACACGATCTATCTGCCGCAGCAGAAGGGGCTTGAGGCGGAACTGGCGAGTGTGGCAAGCAGGCTGCCCGTCACGATCAAGGCGTCACCGGCAGAGCTGCCGCAGAGTCCTGCGTTTCAGGTGCGCCTGCCTCGCATCGCGCTGTACCAGAGCTGGGTTCCTTCGATGGACGAGGGTTGGACGCGCTGGATCTTCGACCAGAACGAGATTCCCTATACACGGGTGGTGGACGCCGACATCCGGAAAGGCGATCTCAACCGGCGCTTTGATGTCGTTCTGCTACCGGATAACGCCCCGAGCGCCATTACGGAAGGCCGCTATGGGCGAGGTGAAGAAGCAGAAGGCCCGCAGGCCCCACCTGAGTTCCGCGGCGGCTTAGGGCAGGCGGGGCTGGCGAGCCTGCGCTCCTTTGCGGAGGCGGGTGGGACCATCGTTGCGTTGAACAAGGCCTCGCAGGTGTACACGAGCAAGAACACGTCTGTGACGAATGCACTTGAGGGCTTGCCGGCAAAGGAGTTCTACATCCCGGGCTCGATCCTTCAGGTTGCGGTCGATACCTCGAACCCGCTCGCCTTTGGTGCAAAGCCTATTGTGCCCATCTTTTTCGAGCAGAGCCCTAGTTTCTCTGTCTCGGGAGAAGCGCGATCAGTCGCCGCCTATCAGACCGAGAAGCCGTTGCTGAGCGGCTGGATTCTTGGCGGGGAACATCTTCGCGGGACCTCTGCCCTGGTGGATGAACCGGTGGGTAAGGGGCACATCATCCTGTTCGGGTTTCGCCCGCAGTACCGCGCGCAATCGGAAGTGACCTATCGATTCCTGTTCAATGCGCTGCTGTACTCAAGCTCACAGCCCGCGGTTGTCGAGGGCGCAAGCACTAACGCCACGACAGCGACCGGCAAGCGGAGATAACGTCTATGCCTTCCACTACGTTCCGCAAAGCTCGCCGCTGTCGACCCTAAGCGTATCCTCTATTCCCCGCGTCAGCCGGTACGCATCGGCTGCCCGCTGCCTCAGTGCGCCTTGAACAGGCCCAAGGAAAAGGAGCTTCTGTGTCCACGAAACAAATCTTTCGAGTTCGCCACCTAATCATATTGCTTGCTCTGCTTCCGTGCAGTGTCCAATCGAGGGCACAGAGTTCCGCGGGTGTCATTCATGGCCAGATCACTGATGCATCTGGTGCGCTTGTGCCCAACGCGCAGATCGTCGCTCACAGTCCCGCTGTCGGTGGCAGCTTTAAGGCGACCTCTGACAAGGAGGGCAACTATCGCCTGACGGATCTGCCCGAAGGTGCGGAGTACACCGTGGAAGTCGTTGCGCCGGGCTTTCAGAAGTTCTTGCGTGAGGGTTTGCTCGTGCGCCCGGGCCTGGACATTACCGTGGACATTCCGCTGCCGACAGGCGCGCAGACGGAAACTGTCGAGGTTTCGGGCGAGTCTCCGCTGATCGATACAC
>CAXTJC010000416.1:0-3332 GCA_964244225.1 uncultured Acidobacteriaceae bacterium | reverse complement strand
GGCTGGAGGTGGAGGTTCCGGTGGAGGACATGGCGCGGCTGGGCGAGATCCAGGATCAGCCGAGCGGGCCGGCGAGCCAGGGGCCGAAGCGGACGTCGATCTGGCAGTCAATTCATCCGCGGTTGCTCGAGATTATTCGCGGGCGCACGTCGACGCTGGTGTTTGTGAATGCGCGGCGGGTGGCGGAGCGACTGGCCGGCGCGCTGAATGAGCTTGCGGGTGAGCCGATTGCTCGGGCGCATCATGGGTCTTTAGCCGCGGCGCAACGAAGTGAGATTGAAGAGCTGCTGAAAGCGGGAAAGATACGTGCGCTGGTGTGCACGTCGTCGCTGGAGCTGGGCATTGATATGGGTGCGGTGGACCTGGTGATTCAGATCGAGGCGCCACCGAGTGTGGCGAGTGGGATGCAGCGGATCGGTCGCGCGGGGCACCAGGTGGGTGCGCCCTCGACGGGGATTATCTTTCCGAAGTACAGAGCGGATCTAATTGCATGCGCGGCGGTTACAAAAGCGATGCACGAGGGGCATGTGGAGTCGACGCGATTCTTGCGCAATCCACTGGATGTTTTGGCGCAGCAGATGGTGGCAGTGATTGCGCATCCGCCGCTGGGAGTGGCGGATGCGGAGCGGAGGTCGAAGCGGGCGGATGAGGAGGCGATGAGCCCAGGCATTAGCTATGACGCGCTGCTGGCGCTAGTGCGCAGCGCGGCGCCGTTTGCGGGGTTGAGCGTTGCGGTGTTTGAGGGCGTGCTGGATATGCTGGCGGGACGATATCCGTCGGATGAGTTTGCCGAGCTGCGGCCGCGCGTGACGTGGGACCGACAGCGAAACTGGATCACGCCGCGTGGAGGCGTGAAGAAGATTGCGATCCTAAACGGGGGGACGATTCCGGATCGCGGGACATATGGCGTGTTTCTGGCGGGGCAGCATGCGAAGCCGATTCGCGTGGGCGAGCTCGATGAGGAGATGGTGTTTGAGCAGCGGACGGGCGACACGTTTATTCTGGGTGCGTCGACGTGGCGGGTGGAGGAGATCACGCATGACCGCGTGCTGGTGAGTCCAGCGCCGGGAGATGCGGGCAAGATGCCGTTCTGGCATGGCGACCAAGCGGGGCGGCCGATCGAGTTCGGGCGGCGTATTGGTGCGCTGGTGCGAGAGCTGCGTGAGGCTCCGCGAAGCGTGGCGCTGACAACGCTGATGCAGGCGCATGATCTGGAGCAGGGCGCGGCGGAGAATGCGTTGCGGTACCTAGCGGACCAGGAGCTGGCCAGCGGATATGTGCCTGATGACAGAACAATTGTGATCGAGCGGGTGCGGGATGAGCTGGGCGACTGGCGGGTGTGCTGTTTGACGCCGTTCGGCAGCCGAATCCATGCGCCGTGGGCGATGGCGGTTACGGCGAAGCTGCGGGCGAACGGCGGGCAGGAGGTGGAGACCATGTGGAGTGAAGACGGGTTCTGCCTGCGCTTTCCGGAGTCGGAGACGCCGCCCGAGGTGGAGGTGCTGTTGCTGGAGCCGGAGGAGGCGGCGGAGCTGGTGCTGCGGCAGCTGGGCTCGACGGCGCTGTTCGCGGCGAAATTTCGCGAGAGCGCGGCGCGGGCGCTGTTGCTGCCGAGGCGGCGGGCCGATGGGCGAACGCCGCTGTGGCAGCAGCGAAAGCGATCCTACGACCTGCTGGGTGTGGCGAGCCGGTATCCGGCGTTTCCGATACTGCTTGAGGCGTATCGCGAATGCCTGCGCGATGTCTTTGACATGCCGGCGCTGATGGAGACGCTGCGGGCGATCGGGAATCGATCGCTGCGGGTGCACACCGTGGACTCGCGGACGCCTAGCCCGTTTGCCGCGGCGCTACTGTTCAGCTACGTGGCGAACTACATCTACGACGGCGATGCGCCGCTGGCGGAGCGACGGGCTCAGGCGTTGTCAATCGACCAGGATCAGCTTCGCGAATTGATGGGGGACGCAGACCTGCGCGAATTGCTGGACCTGAACGCGATTGAAGAGACGGAAGAGCAGCTGCAGTGCCTGGCCGACGGATACAAGGCGCGGTCGATGGATAGTGTGCACGATCTGCTGCTGCGGCTGGGGGATCTAACGCGGGCGGAGCTGCGGGCGCGATCTGTAACCGATGAGGTTGCAGAGAGCGCGGACCGACTGATCAAAGCGCGGCGGGTGCTGGAGGTTGGTGTTGCAGGCGAGCGGCGGCTGATTGCGGTGGAGGATGCGGCACGATTTCGCGATGCGATCGGGGTTCCGCTGCCGCCGGGTTTGCCGACGGCGTTCCTAACCAGTGTGCCGGATGCGCTGCTCGATGTGGTGCGGCGGTTTGCACGAACGCATGGACCTTTTGTAACAAAGGAGGTTGCAGAACGGTATGCGCTGCCGATGGAGAGCGTCGAGGCGGTGCTGCAGCGGCTGGTTGGACTGGGACGGGTGCAGGAGGGCGGGTTCCGGCCGGGCGGGTTGAATCGCGAGTGGATTGAAGTGGAGGTGCTGCGGGCGGTGCGGCGGAAGTCCCTTGCTCGCCTGAGGAAGGAAGTCGAACCCGTCGAACAGCGGGTGCTGGCGCGGCTGTTTACGCGGTGGCAGGGGGTGGTGACGCCGCGGCGGGGGCTGGATGCGCTGCTGGATGTGATTGAGGCTTTGCAGGGAGCGCCTCTGCCGGCATCGATTCTTGAGACGGAGATCTTGCCGGCGCGAGTGCTGGGATACAGGGCCACCGATCTGGATACGCTGATCGCGGCAGGCGAGGTGGTGTGGGTTGGGCTCGAGCCGCTGGGTGAGCGGGATGGACGAATTGGGCTGTACCTGGCGGAGAAGCTGCCGGTGCTGTGGCCGCCGGTGCGAGGTGAAGCGGAGCCGCTGTCGGAGAAGGAGACGGAAGTGGTTACATATCTACGGGCACGTGGGGCTTCCTTCTTTCAGGACTTGCACGATGGGGTAGGTGGTGGGTATCCGGGGGAGACGATTGAGGCGATGTGGAGCCTGGTTTGGCGAGGAATGCTGACGAACGATGGGATGTCGGCGCTGCGGGCGTATGGCGCGCGGGCCACTCTCGCGATGGCGAAGAATGGCCGACCAGCGGCGCGAAAGGTGCATAATCAGGCTGGATTCCGCAGCCGGCGGACGACTCCACCAACAGTGCAAGGGCGGTGGGCACTGCAGGCGAACGCATTTGTAACCGATGACGATCGGGCGCGACGGATGACGGAGTGGAGTTTGGCGGAGGCGCATCAGTTGCTCGCTCGGTATGGCGTGGTGTTTCGCGAGACGGCGCAGGCGGAGGGGCTGGGTGGTGGCTTCTCGGCGGTGTACGACGTACTGAAGGCGATG
>CAXTJC010000415.1:0-3334 GCA_964244225.1 uncultured Acidobacteriaceae bacterium | reverse complement strand
TCATCCCATGTGACCAGACGGCTCCGTTTCAGAATGAAGTCGGCACTGTGCGCGTCGAAGAACTGCGTCAGCCGGTGAATGGCCGCGGCCTCACCGGTGCCAGTGTAAGTGTCGTCGTCCAGATCGTGTTCGATATTAGCCGCATCCGGGCTGACCAGCTTCAGTCCAGTGGCGGGTGTGCCATGGAAGAGGGGATTGCTGTAGATCACGAGGGTGGGCGCTGTCCTTGCGAAAAATGGCGACCAGAGCAGGTCTGGTCTCCGCGCCTCCTTGGTTGCCCAACGCTTGCTCGTCCACGCGCCGGCAAACAAACCCACGGCCAGCGCAAGAAGCAGCATAAGAGGGGACCGCAGGCCTCTGATCGACCACAGGTTTCTGGAGATAGCAGTGCCGGGCGGGAGGGAACCGGCAGGGAAGAGAGGCTCCTGGAAAGAAGAGGCGAGTTCTATGGACGTGTCCTGCGGCGCGGCTGGTCTGGGAAGGTCGATCTCTTCTGCCAACCGCTCGCGAAAGACGGGTATGTAGTGGCCCTTGGGTATCTCGACGATGAGTGGTTCGCGGCTGCCTTCCTTAGAAAAGTAGGCCGTGAGCTTCATGCGGAGCAGGCGAGCCTGGGACCGGACGATGCTGTCGTCGCCGGAGTTGTAGCCGGCTGGCCGGGAGAAGACACGGATACCGATCTGCTGCTCGGTAGCGTCTTCAGGTTTTCCAAGCAGGGCACACTCGGTGATGTAAAGAAAGAACGAGCGCAGTTTAGGTGCGGAAAGAAAAGATTGACTGGCTGCAACCCTGCCTACGAGTTCTCTCTGTTCCTCTGTTGCCGACACTTTATGCTCTTCTCTTCAATAAGGAAAAGGATACAGGGCGCTGAAAAGGAGCGTCAATTCACCCGTTGCCTGCTTTGTGGCACTGTGAAAGCTGATGACAGCGGAGTTGTCCGAGCGCAATAATGCCGGTCGTCAATGATTGGCAGGTTTCTGGAGGCAGTATGAAGTCATTTTTCCCGGCGAAGGCGCGTGGTTTTGGCGTTCTAGCCGTTCTATTTTCCCTGGCAGGAACAATCTCCGGCCATGCGCAGGCGGTCTATGGTTCTGTGTACGGCACGGTGACAGACCCCGCAGGTGCTGTCGTCGCTAATGCGACTGTCACGGTCACGGACGTAGAGAAGGGCACCGTCCAGACCGTAACGACAAATGCTTCGGGGAACTGGACGGCCGATCATCTGATCCCGGACACATATACGGTGAAGGTGGATGCTGCGAACTTCTCAAGCTCCACGACTTCGCCGCTGGAGATTCATGCGGATGCGTCACAGAAGGTAGACCTCGCCCTGGCGATTCCCGGCTCCAACCAAACGGTCGATGTGTCGACGGATGCACCCTCGCTGAAGACCGACCGGGCGGATGTGTCGGAGATTCTGGACGAGCGTACGATTACCAACCTGCCGAATCTGACGCGCAACTTTACTAGCTTTCTGCTGCTGACGCCTGGGGTCCAGCACTCGAGCTTCAATATCGCCGGACCGGAGAACCCGCAGGGTGGGTTGGCGCTGAACACGAATGGCTCGAACTACGGCGAGCAGGGATTTCTGCTGGACGGCACGGACAACCGCGATCCAGTGCTTGGGATTATTGTTCTGAACCCGACGCTCGACTCCATCAGCGAGACGAAGGTGACAACGCAGAACTACGACGCTGAGCTTGGGGGCGCGGCGGGTGGCATCGTGAGCGTCAGCACGAAGTCGGGTGGCAATGCGATCCATGGAGACGTATTTCTGTACCGGCACTCGGATGCGTTGTATGCCCGGAACCCGTTTCTCCAGTTCGCGCCGGACCCAATCACGCGGCGCACTATCCCGAGCGAACTCTACAGCCAGTTTGGCGGTTCGGTTAGCGGCCCTATCCTCAAGGACCGCTCGTTCTTCTTTCTCGACTATCAGGGACTGCGCCAGCGGCTGGGAACCAGCCTATTCCAGAGCATCCCGACTGCAACGGTGCAGAATACGTGCGTCAAAGGAGACGGCTCCGGCCTCTGCGATCTCACGGCGTACGCCGGCGGTCAGCCTCTCTATAATCCTGTAACGAAGGCTCCGTATGCGACGCCCACGGGAACGATTCCCTTTGCGGCGGTGAGCAGCCAGGCGAAGGCTCTGCTCGCGCTATTGCCGAACCCTAACGCCGGAACCGGCATTACGAACAACTATGCTGCCTCCGGCAACGGTGTAGAGAATGGCGACCAGGCCGATGGCCGCTTGGACCAGCAGTTCGGCCAGAAGCTGCACGCCTTCGGCCGCTACGACTATGCAATCTATCGTCTCCTTGGTATTCCTGCCTTTGGTGCCGCGGGCGGCAACGGCTTCGGCCTGGGTAATACCACCGGCAACACGGTTACGCAGAATCAGAGCGCGACGATCGGCGCAGACTATGCCCTGAAGCCCTCGTTGCTGACCGATTTTCGCGTCGGCTTTCTTAGTTATCACGTCTCCGAGAGCAAGTATGGCGGGTTGACGACGGCCGCGGCGCTGGGCATCGTGACGCCGACTCCGGCCAACACCGTCAATCCCGTGGATACGCTCAGCCTGCCAAGCTTTAACTTTGCCAACACCCTGACCAATCTGGGAAGTCAGGGCTGCAACTGCCCCCTCACACAGAGCGAGCAGGTCTTTCAAGTGACGAATAACTGGACGAAGACGTTTGGCAACCACTCGGTCAAGTTTGGCGCCGATCTTCGCTACGCGAAGAATGTACGCAATGCCAGCGACAACAATCGCGCGGGTCTGTTCACCTTTGCGAACGCGACCACGGCCTCGGCGACCGGGGTGGGTGGAAGTGATCTGGCTTCGTTTCTGATCGGTGACGCGGCGCTGTTCCAGCGTTTCGATGTGTATATCAATAACCAGTACAGCTATCAGAAGCGCGGTGCTTTTTACGCGCAGGACACATGGCGCCTGACTCCGCGACTGACCATGAACTACGGTGTGCGCTGGGACATTATCTTTCCTGAGACGGTGAACGGCCTCGGCCACGGCGGTGTCGCCTCGCTTGCCGCGGGCGGAATCCTGGTAGCGGGAGCACCCGGCATTGGAACCAACGGTAATCAGAACACGGACTACAAGAATATCGCTCCTCGCTTCGGGATCGCATACCAGGCGACGCCGTCCACGGTTATCCGCGCCGGTGGCGGAACCACCTACGATACGGTTGGCTACTTCGGTACGCTCTTCGGCAGCGCTCTCTCGCACAACCTTCCGGTTCAGGCGAATGAGAACATTGGCAGCACGGGCAACTCGGCCGCGAATGCGTTTGCGACCACCCTGGCTGCGCCACCCGCGGTC
>CAXTJC010000414.1:0-3338 GCA_964244225.1 uncultured Acidobacteriaceae bacterium | reverse complement strand
CTCCATCCGCTCGGGCGAGCCGCAGGTAGAAAGCGCCTGCATCCGCAACGTATCTCCGCTATGCACCGAGAGCACAGGCGCGGCCTGCCCGGAGTAGTAGCCCCACGCCACCGTCTTCGGCGTGGCATTCAGCGTAAAGTCTTCGGCGCCGGCAAGAGCACTGGCGCCCACGAGAAAACAAAGCAGGACAGAAGACCGAGGCATCGGATCCTTGTTCGTCAGGAAGTAGGGGACTATCTCCAAGCCTACGTGCTGGCGGCAAAAGAGGAAAGTCCTGGGGAGAGACTCTGATCAAAAAAGCCATCATCTCGACCGAACGAGACGCTGGTCAAGAGACCCGTTATCTCGACCGAGCGAGACGCTCATTAAGAAAGCCGTCATCTCGACCAAAGAAGCCGTCATCTTGACCGAAGCGAGACAGCCTTATCGTCTCGCGTAGCGGAGAGACCCCTGTATTTCGTCTCTGCCGTTGCTCGTCTTCCGTCACACGTCGCAAACAATAGTTTCTGGAAGGTCTCTCCCGCGCATAGAGTCCAAGCCGCGCCAATCAAGAAAATCGCCTCCCGTAGCAGCTAAACCCCAGCAAACCATCCGCAGCAATGCTCTAAAATCCGAAAATGCCGACGCGACGAAGCTTCCTCCAAACCGCTGCCGCAGCCTCCTTCTCCGCCGCCGCGGCCCACGGCCTCGCGCAGGACGACATGCCGTCTGCCTCCTCTGCCGGCGCAAAGCTGCCGCCCGCCCTCGCCGCACTCAAGAGTCGTCGAGCACAGGCCGTCCCGATCTCGCTTGCCGAGCGCGAGCAGCGGCTCGAACGTGCCCGGCAGCTCATGGCGCAGCACCAGATCGACGCACTCGTCATCTGCACCGGAACCTCGCTGCGCTACTTCACGGGTCTCAGCTGGGGCCAGTCGGAGCGCTTCTTCGCCTGGGTGTTGCCCGTGCGCGCCGCACCCTTCGTAGTCTGCCCCGTCTTTGAAGAGCCTCGCGTGCGGGAGCGCATGGAAAGCAAGCCGCCATCCCTGCCCGCGGCCGCACAGACCCGTGTCTATACCTGGAACGAGGACGAATCGCCCTTCCTGCTGCTCGGCCGCGCGCTGAAGGATGCCGGCATCGCGACCGGACGCATCGGTCTTGAAGAGCGCACCCAGTTCGCCTTTGCCGATGGCATCGCGCAGGCGCTCCCCGGTATATCCGTGGTCAACGGAACTCCAGTCACAGCGGGTTGCCGCAGCCTCAAAAGCTCCGCCGAGCTGGCGCTCATGCAGCTCGCGAACTCCATCACACTCTCCGTCTATGAGGCCGCCTACAAATCGCTCAAGCCGGGCATGACCAACCGGCAGGTCTCGGCGATGATCGGCGCCGCCTATGAGCAGGTCGGGTTTGTCGGCGACGCCTCCTGCGAGGTCGGCCCCAACTCAGCCGTGCCGCACGGCACGCTGCAGCCGCAAATCATCCGCGAAAGCGAGATCATCCTGCTCGATGACGGCTGCTCCGTCGAAGGCTACCAGTCCGACATCTCCCGCTCCTTCATCCTCGGCCGCGCGACCGACAAGCAGAAGCAGGTCTTCGACATCGTGCATCGCGCCCAGGCAGCCGCGCTCGCCGCCGCCCGCCCCGGCATAGCCTGCGCGGCCATCGATGCTGCCGGCCGCAAGGTCCTCATCGATGCAGGTTACGGTCCCAGTTACAAATACCTCACCCACCGGCTAGGCCACGGCATCGGCATGGACGGCCATGAGTGGCCCTACCTGGTCGGCGGCAACGCAACCCCGCTCGCCGCCGGTATGTGCTTCTCGGACGAGCCGGGCATCTATCTGCCGGGTGAGTTCGGCATCCGCCTCGAAGACGACTGGCACGTAACCGAGGACGGCGGCAAGCTCTTCACGCCACAGTCGCCCTCACTCGAAGCGCCCTTTGCAGTGTCATGATCCCGTACATGGGCGCACTACCTCGTGCATGTGTAGTGTCAGCGAGGGTGCAGCAACCGCTAAAGTAGGTATTCATCCGTGAAAGAGGTGTCATCTCGACCGAAGCAAAACGGCCTCTTCGTTTTGCGAAGTGGAGAGACCTGCAGTATGCGCGCACCGGCTATAGACCTTCAAGAACTTCAAACTAGATATGTCGGGAGGCACTCGGAGTTCCTTCTGAGCAGCAGACACCCATTCCAGCTACGATCAGCGCGATCAAACGAAGAAGAAGATGCACCATGACAACCCTCCTCGAACTTGCGCACGGTTCTAGTCCCGTTGATTGATGCTTGTCAACGTCGATTTTCGGCAATCTGCGGCTATTTTTTGAAGGCTATGATGATGCCGCTGTAACTCAAGACGCGCGATCAGATAGGCATATGGATGAGGCGATACGCCTCTGCCTGTAAGAAGTGTGTGTGGCAAATGAAGAGCGCTGCGGGCGGCCCCCTTGCCATACCAGCTTTGTGTCTAAGTTAGCCAAGTAAGGGTACGATCAACCTATGAGAACAGTGAACATTGGCGAGCTGAAGAACCAGTTAAGTGGCTATCTCCAATACGTGAAAAACGGAGAGGAGATCGTGATCCGGGATCGTAGCGTTCCCGTGGCCCGGATCTTGCCCTTTCGGCACGGCTCGAGTTGGGAACAGGAAGCACAGCTGGTCGCTTCCGGAGCGCTCAAGATGCCGGAAGAAGAGATGGACTGGAATCAGTTCTTTCTCGCTCCCGCAGGCGATGTTTTGCGAGAGGTTGCCGTTGAAGTCGCCATCGACAGCCGGGGAGATCGATGACGCCTGCCTTCTGGGATACCAGTGCGCTAGTGCCCCTATGCGTTCAGCAAGAGCCAAGCCCCGCGGTCCGGCAGATGCTTGAGCTGCATGGGATTGCGGTATGGTGGGCTACGACGGTCGTGATGCGCAGCGCCTTCAAGCGGCTCTTAAGAATGGGCCAGTTGTCGATCCCGGAACACGCGGCGGCGGGAGTACGGCTGGAGAAGCTTCGACGCGGATGGCGAGAATTGCAGTCCAGCGAAGCGCTCCGGTCCCAGGCGGAGACCTTTCTGACGAGCTATCCCCTCAAAGCCGCCGATTCACTTCAACTCGCCGCTGCCTGGATTTGGTGTTCGGGTCACGCCCAGGACTGCGTCTTTATCTCAGGCGACGCTCAGCTTTTGGAAGCCGCACAGCAGGTCGGATTTCAGATCGTGGCTGCCTAGAGCAATGTTTCCTTTGGTATAGAGGTGTCATCTCGACCGGAGCCAGGGTCCCCGGCGAGCCGCATCTGCTCGCTGGGGTGAGAGAGAGACAGCGTTATCATCTCACGTAGTGGAGAGACCCGCAGTTATCTCGCAGCCGCTATACCCCTTCA
>CAXTJC010000413.1:0-3341 GCA_964244225.1 uncultured Acidobacteriaceae bacterium | reverse complement strand
GTCCGTCATGATCGACGCCGGGTTCGAGTTCACCAGCACCACCTCATACCCCTCGGCCTTCAGCGCCTTGCACGCCTGCGTACCGGAGTAGTCGAACTCCGCCGACTGCCCAATCACAATCGGCCCAGAGCCGATCACAAGGATCTTCGCGATGTCATTCCTGCGTGGCATCTCTCCCCTTTTGCCTCTGTACTGGCCTGGAACAGCTCGCGTATGCGGAGCAGAACGAAACGTTGATTGCTGCTGTAAGAAAAATCGTCTGAAACTCTAGCCGTCACCGGTCATAAACATTACTTCTATGACCGACTCGGATGACCGCAATGATTAATCTCTCTTCTCTGATCTTGCAGATAACGCGATAGTCTCCTACCCGATAGCGCCAGTACCCGAGCCACTCCCCCGTCAGCGCATGTCCATGAGCGAAGGGAGCACCTTGCCGAATCACACGTTCTTCAAGAAAATGAAGAACTCTGCTTGCGACGGGCCGATCCAGCTTCTTAAGCTGTTTTCTGCTGGTGTTCGTGTACTCGATGGTCCACACCAAGCTCTCGCTCCATTTCTTCCTGTGTAAAGGTCGGACCACCCTCCGCAAGAGTGGCTTCGAGATCCCGGCGATCTTCGTAATCTTCCATAAACGTCAGGATCGCCTCGCCTGCAAAATCATCTACAGTTCGACCCATTTCTTCACAAAGCTTCTTTAGGTGTGCTTCTCGATCTGCTCGAAACTCGATCTGCATAACACTCCTCCTTTTACTTCTTCCACTCTTCCATCATCCTACGAAAGTCCCGAAACAGATAATGCGAATCATGCGGCCCCGGGCTCGCTTCCGGGTGGTACTGCACGCTGAACATCGGATCGCTCGTATGCTTCAATCCCGCACACGTCTGATCGTTTAGATTCACATGCGTCACCGCGACCTGCCGTGCGTCGAGTGTCTCCGGATCAACCGCGAAGTTATGGTTCTGCGACGTGATCTCGACCTTGTCTGTCTCCAGGTTCTTGATCGGATGATTGCCGCCATGGTGGCCGAACTTCAGCTTGTAGGTCTTGCCGCCCAGCGCCAGTCCGAACAGCTGGTGCCCCAGGCAGATCCCGAACATCGGCGTTTTGCCCTGCAGCTTTTGTATCGTCTCGACGGCATAGTCGAGCGGCTCCGGATCGCCCGGGCCATTCGAAAAGAAGACCCCATCCGGCTTCATCTCCAGCACATCCTCGGCAGAGGTCTTCGCCGGCACCACCGTCACCCGGCAGTTCTCGCGTGTCAGCATGCGCAGGATGTTCTCCTTGATGCCAAAGTCATACGCCACCACGTGCATCAGCTGCGTGCCGTCCGTTCCCGCACCCAGCAGCGCGTCGCCCGTCTGATTGCGCGGCTCCTGTGCGTCCCACGTGTATGCCGTCTTCGTGCTCACCACGCTGGCCAGGTCCGCGCCGACCATCTTCTGGATCGACCGGGCCCGATCCACCAGGTCATCCGTCTTAAGCGACTCGCCCGATGCAATCACGCCGCGCATCACGCCGTTCGCTCGCAGATGCCGCACCACCGCCCGCGTGTCTACCTCCGCGATCACCGGCACGCCATAGCGCTCCAGGTACTCGTCCGCCACCTGCGTCGAGCGCCAGTTCGAGCTCACCGGCGAGAACTCGCGCGCGACCAGGCCCTCGATGTACGGCCGCATCGCCTCGGCATCGGACGGCGTCGTCCCATAGTTCCCAATATGTGGATTCGTCAGAACTACGATCTGCCCCGCATACGAGGGATCGGTAAAGATCTCCTGGTAGCCAGTCAGCGATGTATTGAACACCACTTCGCCCAGAGCTTCTGTCTGGGCGCCAAAGCTCTTACCGCGAAAGGTACGCCCATCTTCGAGCGCAAGCACTGCCTGCATTGCCTCTCCTTTAAGGAGTGGATTTTAAAGAGTCTATCAGGCAGCACCGCGCCCACTTCGGATACCGCCTCAGGCACTATAGCCCGGCGTGCGTTGCTGCTTTCGTTGCCAAGCCGAGCGTCAACGTTGACGAGGCTCCAGACACATGCTGTAATTGCGCGCCTCAGCACTCCTGCACCTTTCGTGTTCGTCAAAGGAGATCCTCTGCATGCAGCTCGTAGCTAACCTCGGCCTCTTTCTTCAGGATCAACAGACCAGCTACCCGCTTTCAACAGTCGCTGATAACGGCGCACCCTGGCTGTGGGGAGCGATGGCCGTAGGCCTTCTCGCACTCATCGCCGCTGCCCTGCTCGTCCGCTCCGTGCTCGCCGCCGAGACCGGCACCGCAGAGATGCGCCTCATCTCGGACGCGATCCGCGAGGGTGCCGAGGCCTTCCTCCGCCGCCAGTACCGCACCATCGCAATCATCGCCGTCGTCCTCGCAGTCATCGTCTTCGGCGGATACGAGCTCTCCCCGCGCACCGCCCCCTACGCGCTCAAGACCGTCATCGCCTTTCTGGTCGGCGCCATCTGCTCCGGCCTCGCCGGCTTCACCGGCATGTACTGTTCCATCCGCGCGAACATCCGCACCGCCGCCGCCGCCCGCACCAGCCTCAACAACGCCCTGCAGATGGCCCTCCGTGGCGGAGCCGTAACCGGCCTCGTTGTCATCGCTCTCTCGCTCATCGGCGTCGGCATCCTCTTCCTGGTCTTCGGCGGGCTTGAGCATCCGCAGCAGGTGCCCTATCAGCTCGTCGGCTTCGGCTTCGGCGCCTCGCTCGTCGCCCTCTTCGCCCAGCTCGGCGGAGGTATCTACACCAAGGCCGCCGACGTCGGCGCCGATCTCGTCGGCAAGGTCGAAGCTGGCATCCCCGAAGACGATCCGCGCAACCCCGCCGTCATCGCCGATCTCGTCGGCGACAACGTCGGCGACTGCGCCGGCCGTGGCGCTGACATCTTCGAGTCCACAGCCGCCGAAAACGTCGGCGCCATGATCCTCGGTGCCGCCCTCTATCCCGTCTTCGGCATCAAGGGCCTCCTCTTCCCGCTCATCGTCCACGCCATCAACCTCATCGCCTCCGTCGTCGGCGTCGCCGTCGTCAAAACTCGTGAGACCGAAGACCCTATGTCCGCGCTCAACCGCGGCTTCTACGTCACCAGCGCCCTCGCCCTTGTCGGCTTCGCCGTCGCCGTCTACACCATGCTCAACGGCGCTCTCGTTCAGCCCATCTGGCTGCTCAGCTGCGGCATCGTCGGCATGGTCACCGCCTTCCTCTTCGTCTGGATCACCCAGTACTACACCGAAGCCAAGTACCGCCCCGTCGCCTCCATCGCCGAAGCCTCGCTCACCGGCCCCGCGACCAACATCGGCGCCGGCCTGGCCGTCGGCATGGAAACTCCCGCGCTCCCTG
>CAXTJC010000412.1:0-3366 GCA_964244225.1 uncultured Acidobacteriaceae bacterium | reverse complement strand
ATGTCCGAGACCACGCGCAGCGTGTAGGGCGACTCCGCCTCCGGCGGCAGCACCGCCTCGATCGCACGAAACGCTAGCGCGCCATGACCGATCTCGCGCCGGCCAACACCGGTCATGCGGCCCACCTCACCCACCGAAAATGGCGGGAAGTTGTAGTGCATCATAAAGCGCCGCTTCTGCTCGCCTTCGTAGCTCTCCATGCGTTGCGCGTCGTCGGTGGTGCCCAGAGTGGCCGTGACCAGCGCCTGGGTCTCGCCGCGGGTGAACAGCGCCGAACCGTGCACGCGCGGCAGCACGCCAACCTCGATCGAGATCGCGCGAATCTCGTCAAACGCGCGATGATCCGGGCGAATGCGATCCTTCAGGACCTGGTCGCGGAAGATCGTCTCCCGTAGCAGCTCGTAGTACTTGCTCAGCTTCTTCGAGGCGCTGGCGTCTCCTTCCGGGAGATCGCGCTTCAGCTCGTCCTTGATCTCTTTGACCTTGGCGTAGCTTTCGAACTTAGGGTTCTTCTGGGTATCGAGTGCCTCGCGCAGCCGGTCGGCGACCTTGCCCGTCAGCTGATTCAGGTACTCCGTATCGACATCGACCGCACTGACCGTCCGCTTGTGCTTACCCGCGCGGCTCACCAGATCCTCGATCGCCACGCAGATCTTTTTGATCTCACCATGGGCGAACTCGATGGCATCGACGACGCGGCTCTCTTCAATCTCCTTGGCTCCAGACTCGATCATTACAATGCCGTCCTTGGTGCCGACGACCATGATGTTCAGCCTGCTCTTCTCACGCTCGGCGTATGTCGGATTTACAACGAACTGGTCGTCAACGATGCCGATACGCACTGCCCCTACTGGACCATGGAAGGGAATGTCGCTCAGAGCCAGCGCGCAGCTTGCGCCGTTGATACCGAGCACGTCTGGATCATTTTCCTTATCTGCGGAGTAGACGAAGGCTACGACCTGCGTCTCGTTGCGGAAGGTCTCCGGAAAGAGCGGCCGAATCGGCCGATCGATCTGCCGGCTGGTCAGGATCTCCTTCTCTGACGGCCGTCCCTCGCGCTTGATGAAGCCGCCGGGAATGCGCCCGCCGGCATAGGTGAACTCGCGATACTCAACCGTCAGCGGGAAGAAGTCGATGCCTTCCTTGGGGTCTGGCGAGGCAACTGCCGTTGCCAGAATGACGTTATCTCCGCTTGATGTGAGCGCGGCCCCGGAGGCCTGCTTGGCCATGCGGCCGGTCTCGAACTTAATATGCTTGCCGCCGGCAAGCTCTACTACGACGTCCTGTTTCATGTGCGTCCTCGTCTTCTTTCATCTTCATCTAGGAACTTATGCGCGCATCCGTCCGGACACGAAAAAGCAGCGGACAGATCGCCGACTTGGCGAGCTGAGCCGCTGCAGGTTAATCGGATCTCTTTGAGTCAGCCACCCGATCGCTGGGCGGAAGTGACTGCTTACAGGTAAGTCCCAAAGCTGCCCGCGCTGCAAGAGCACATTGAGGCAGCTTTGTCCGCCAGCGACAGCCGAGTTGCCAAGGGCCGTACGCAATGCCATACCTTCGGGAGATCTCCGGTTGTGCCGTTATTTGCGGATGCCCAGCTTGCCGATGACGTCGCGGTACCGATCCGCATCACATCGCTTCAAATAATCAAGGAGGCTACGCCGCTTGCTGACGAGCATCAACAAGCCGCGGCGCGAGCCATGATCCTTCTTGTGAGTTTTAAAGTGCTCGGTAAGCTCGGTGATGCGCTCACTCAAGACCGCAATCTGAACCTCGGGGCTGCCCGTGTCCGACTCATGCGTGCGGAACTGCTGGATGATATCTGTCTTACGTGCGGATGCCAACACTGACTTGGGTTACTCCTGATCGTCTAATACACTCATTCGTGATTGGCTAAAGAATACCACTCTAGGCTCCGGCCGGGAAGTTGAGGCCGTATCCAACCGGAGATCGTCGACCATACCGGCTCGACTAGCCTAGAAGCCTAGGAAAGGTGTGTCTTCAGGAACGCTAGTGTTCGTTGCTTCGCTAGAGCCGCCGCTTCGGGATTGAAGGCCGCGCGGGCATCACAGCTGAAGCCGTGCTCCGCACCCTCATAGACAAAGATCTCGACCTCCGGATGAGCCGATCGGACGGCTTCGATCTGTTCCGGCCCAATATGCGTATCGTTCGCGCCGAAATGCAGCAGAACCGGGCAGATTGGCTCCTCGGTTGCCACGGAGCCAATGCCACCAGGATAGTAGCCGACACAGCAGTCGGGACGGACCGCCAGCTCTTCTCCGCGGGTCGCTGTCAGCCAGCTCATAAATCCGCCATAACAGAATCCAATCACACCCACGCCTCGCTCCGCGTGCTTGGCTTCGCCGAAGGCGGCGGCAAGATCAAGCAGCGCCGTTTTAGGATCGAGCTTCTGCCTGTAGCCGACCGCCCGTTTCATGTCGTCGCCCTCATATGTCAGCTCTACACTTCGCTCGATGCGGTCGAAGAGAGCCGGCGCAACCACGAGATACCCCTCCTTCGCATATCCGTCCGCTACACGCCGAATGTAGTCGTTGATCCCGAAGATCTCCTGCAGAAGGACCAGTGCACCAATCGGCGCGCCGGAAGGTTCGGTAACGTAAGCGCTTAGAGCATGTCCATCCTGCGTGGTTACCTGCTTCGTTCCAGTGCTCATTCACAACTCCTGTATCAAATAAAGACCGGGCTTAAAACTTATGGGCGGGGAAGGCGATAGGTTCGTATGGTTTTGAGCCATCCAAAGAATCGAAGGAGCTGAAAACGATCTTGCCAGATCAGATGGAGAAGGTCGGCGGGGCGTACGGTTGAGGCCGGTTTGCCGGAGTACGTCTCCACCCGCCATAAAAGATACGGACTACGCCAGGGATAGAACCGGTATCCTCGCGTTGCATTCCAGGCGAAACGAATCCATTCCAGCATGAGCACTCAATCCGTATGTCTCAAATCTACCTGATGCTGCAGGAGGCAGATGGGACCAATCACGTCTTGGCAGGATTCTTTCTGAGGCGATCGATTACTCTATCTGCAATGTCTTCTGCCGCAATTCGATAGCTTCCGTCATCGATGGCGCGCTTGAGCTTTGCTAGCCGCTCTGCTCGCGTCTCGCTGGCACCCGGCTGAGCCACCGCGGTCCCGTCGGTCTCTACGAAAAAAACGTGTGCCGGAGGAGATTTCTTCGATCGCACCGTGCCCGCACCCCAAAGGTAAGTCTGCCCACTACTCACTGCTATCCATGCTGTCATACAACCTGGATCGGCAAATCAGCGCAGACCTTTAATTTGCGATGCTCCGGCCGGGGCCCGGTAGCTGCTACTTGACCACCTGTTGAAAGAGAGGCGAGCCGAGCAG
>CAXTJC010000411.1:0-3372 GCA_964244225.1 uncultured Acidobacteriaceae bacterium | reverse complement strand
GATCCCGCTTTCAAGTGCGAGCGCCGCCAGCCGGAGAACCTGCTGCTCCGGTGAACCCTCAACGCCGGTCGAAAGCAGTTGGGGCTCGTCCATGCTGGTAAGCACAGTGACGCCGGCAAGCAGGGGAGCCTGCGGCAGCATCTTTGCCTGGGCTGCCGCGGCCGCCATCATGACTGGCCCGCCGGCCGTGTGAAGCGTCAGGATCTGCACACCCAGCGATGCAACGGAACGAAGCGCGGCCTCGACCGTGTTTGGGATATCGTGCAGCTTGAGGTCAAGAAAGATACAGAAGCCCTGGTCCTGCAGGCGACGGATCAGATCTCTACCCTCCACATAGAAGAGCTCCATGCCCACTTTCAGCCAGCGGCAGCGGCCCGCAAGCAGGAAAGCCAGATCAAGCGCTTCTGCCGCGGAACCGACATCTAGGGCGACAATCAGGCGATCCTGCGGCTGCATGGAACGGGCAACTCTCGTTATACTGCCGGTGGAGCATGCCGGAGACGATTCAATCTGCATAAATCCTCTGAAAAAGAATTGTTTCTCTCATAGCTGGAGACGGGCGAGCCATGGTCTGTCTTGCGATCCTGCCGCCGCCACCATACCCTCATCCTACTGATATGCCCATGGCTCAACACGCCGTAAAACCACGTGTCGTCTTGACGATTGCGGGTTTCGATCCCTCTTGCGGCGCAGGCTCCACCGCGGATCTTCAGGTGTTCGCAACCCATGGGCTGTTTGGAACGGCTTGCCTCACCGCGATTACGGTTCAGTCAACCCTCGGCGTAACCCGTGTGGAGCCAATCGATCCCGGGTTGTTGAGAGAGATGCTGGATCGCCTCACACGCGACATGCCCCCCGCCGGCGTGAAGATTGGCATGCTGGGTAGTGCAGCCGTGGTACGCGTTGTCGCGGACTTTCTTGAGAGTGAAACCAAAATGCGGAGGCTGCCTGTCGTGGTTGATCCGGTTCTGCGCTCGAGCTCTGGCGCGGCTCTTCTGGATGAGGGCGCGGTAAGCCTGCTTCTCGATCACCTGCTTCCAATCGCGACCTGCATCACGCCCAATCGTCAGGAGCTGGCAGCCTTGCTTGGATTGAACCAGCTCGACACCAGGGAACTTCCGGCAGCTGCGCGGGAGCTGCTGCGTCGAACAGGTGCTGCAAGCGTGATCGTCACCGGTGGCGAGGAGACGGTGCCGATGGATCTGCTTCTCGAAGGCAATCGGCAGCCGTGTTGGCTGGCCGGCGAACATGTCGAAACAATGGCGACCCACGGCACCGGTTGTGCATTTTCAAGCGCCCTACTGAGTCAGCTGGTGCTTGGAGAGGATCTGGCCGAGGCAGCGTGCAGAGCAAAGCGCTTTGTAGAGAACGGCCTTCGCAATGCGCCGGGCCTTGGCTCGGGCAAAGGACCGATGAAGCTGAGCGCAGCCCCTTTTGCGATCCCAAAGATCACCTAAGCAGGAAAGGCGGGTGCCGCTCTAAACTTTTTCCCCTAGAAGCCGATATCTCCAGCAACACCGGAGACTGAGAACCATGCTGATGCCATCCTTTCTGAGACCCTATGCCCACCCGGATCATGCTCTGCTTCAACTTGTCACCGGCCGCCGCCGTACACCACGTTTTCCCATGGAGACCCGCGTTGTGGCGAGCCGTCTTGATCGGCAGAGCGCACGCGCAATCGAGTGCCTCGCGCATGCGATTGAGTATCTGGAAGACACAAAGCCACTCTCTGCGGAGGTCACACCGCGCTCGAAAGCGATGGAGGACGCGATTGCATTGCTCACAGCGCGCAATCGGGATATCTTCTTCTCCTGCTCGGCTGGAACGGGCAGCAGGGTAATCCGGGCCTGGACTGGTACTCTAAGCACCGACCATGACCATTACACTGAATGGACAAACCGTTGAAGCAGGCGCCATCGAGAAAGTTCGCCTCTATGACTTCCTGGTAGAGCGAGGGTTGAAGACCGACCGGATCGCCGTCGAACGCAATGGAGAGATCATCCCCAGAGACTCGTGGCAGACGGTGACGCTTGAGGCGGGGGATCGCCTTGAAGTGGTTCACTTCGTCGGCGGAGGTTGGTGAATGAGAGTGCCGAGAAGCTGCTCCCATCGATCGCCGTAGTCGCTCCAGCCGCCAAGGTGCTGGACACGCCGGAGCGCGGCCGCGCTCATCTGTTGCTGCAGGTGCGGGTCGTCGATCAGGCGCAGCAAACGGTCGGTCAGCGCGGGCACATCCCGGATCGGCACGATGAATCCCTCGACGCCATTGGTGAAAAGATCTTCCGCTCCGGTGTTGGTGGAGGCAATGATGGGACATCCGCAGGCGAGCGCCTGGCCCTGAACCAGGGCCAGCCCTTCCTCGATGCTGGGCAGAACCATGACATGGCTGGTGTTCATCAGATCGACCAGTTGTGCTTGCGGCACAGGACCGAGATACTCTACGTTCTCCTGCGGCAGATGACCGAGCAGCGACTTCATCTCGTTTTGGATAGCTCCGGCGACGCGGAGCCGCTTCTTCGCATAGGGTAAAGCGGTAAAGGCCTCCAGTAGGTAGGGAAATCCCTTTCGCAGGCCGACAGCCCCCGCGAACAGTATTTCAAAGCGCTCTGGAGAAGGATCGGCTTGCTTTGTAAACTGTTCCAGTCGAACGCCATACGGAATAATATGAATCTTCTCGTTTGACAATCCCATGGCCACAAACGATCGTGCCGCAAACGAGGAGGGAACCGTAATTGCGTCTGCAAGATTGTAGATCTGCTCCTCGCGGCGGGTATCGCGTTCGTCGGTATGGTGGTTTGGCAGACCCCACAGGCTGTGCTCTTCAGTAAGGATTGCTCCTTGAAAGCGCTGGTGGGAGGAACCTCGATCGCAGATAAAAACGCCTCCATTCCTTTGTACCTGCTGACCGGCAAGCAGGCTGGAGCCCGAGAGCGCAATCAGGGCATCTGGTTGTTTCTCTTTGTGAAGCTCTCGAAGGACGAACCGATCAAAGCCAAGCGCGTTCATCCAACCCGTTTGATCTGTCAGCCATGCAGGCTCAAAGTGAAAGCGACGCAAGAGCATCTCCGGTGTGTGAATCCAGGGATAGGTTCGGACGAGAGAGTGGGGAATCTCTTCGCGCACTAGGCGTTTCCAGGGAAAAGTGGAGTAAATACGTTCAAGATGGCCCCGCAGCAGCAGTTCACGGGCAAGCTCAAAGTGGTGGAAGACCCCGAAGGTGGTCTGAATAACGCGCATGAAGGAAAGGGTAATTGGTCGAGGGACAAGAGGTGAGCTCGGAATTGTAGCGCGACGTCATAAGCAATTTGGCAGATTGCTGTTGCTGCTAAGTTCAGATGTCCGGACTTGTGCAAAGTAGAAATGTCCGCAGTC
>CAXTJC010000410.1:0-3376 GCA_964244225.1 uncultured Acidobacteriaceae bacterium | reverse complement strand
CGTGAAGTCGTGGTGATGGTCGGCGACGGCTCCTATCTCATGCTGAATTCCGAGATCGCAACGTCGGTGACGATGGGACTGAAGCTGGTGATCGTCCTGCTCGACAACGGCGGGTTCGGTTGCATTAACCGCCTGCAGCAGGAAACGGGCAGCGCACCCTTCAACAACCTGCTCGACGAACCGAGCGATGGTCCCCAGATCGATTTCGTCGCCCATGCTCGCAGCCTCGGCGCTCATTCGGAAAAGGTTGTCGGCGTCGATGCGCTGGACGCTGCGCTACATCGCGCGCGCGACGCCGAGCGCACCTGTGTGATCGTGATCGAGACCGATCCGCACCACTCGACCGAAGGAGGCGGAGCCTGGTGGGATGTGGCGGTGCCCGAGGTCTCAGGTCGCGCCGAAGTGCGCGCGGCCCGCAGCGATTACGAAGCCAAGATCAACAACCAGCGGGGAGACTAACCTTGTCCATCAAGTTCGGCGTCAGTCCCATCGCCTGGGTCAATGACGATATGCCGGAACTCGGCGGAGACACCACGCTCGAGACCATCCTCGGCGATGCGCGCGATATCGGGTTTTCGGGTGTGGAGCTCGGCGGCAAGTTTCCGCGTGATCCCGTCGTCCTGAAGCCGCTCCTGGCCGGTTACGAGCTTGAACTCGTCGGCGGCTGGTACAGCGGCGAACTGCTCACCCGCAATGTCGACGCCGAAATCGCCGCCGCCCGCGACCATTTGAAACTCCTGAAGGCGATGGGCTCCGCCATCTGGGTCCACGCGGAAACCTCCAACGCCATCCATGGCCAGCGCGGCGTTCCGCTCAGCCAGACGCCGCAACTGGACGACGACGGATGGAAAACCTTTGCGGCCCGCCTCACCGATTTCGCGGACTTCATCGCCGGACAGGGCCTGAAGTTCGCCTACCACCATCATCTGGGCACGGTGGTGGAGAGAGCGAGTGATCTCGACGCCTTTGTAAGGCTTACTGGCGCCGCGGTCGGCCTTACTCTGGATACAGGTCACGCTGCGCTCGGCGGCATTGACCCGGTTGCCGCCATCCGCGCCCATCCGCGCCGTATCGCCCACGTGCACTGCAAGGATGTCCGCCGCCCGGTTTACTCAGATCTCAAAGCCGACAACGGCAGCTTTCTAGATGGGGTCCTCAAGGGAATGTTCACCGTGCCGGGCGACGGCGGCCTCGATTATGCCGAGGTGATGCACGCATTAGCGGACATCGACTACTCGGGTTGGATCGTGGTTGAGGCCGAGCAGGACCCGGCCATCGCCGATCCGCGAACTTACGGCGAACTCGGCCTTCGAACGCTGGAGCGCGAAGCCGCTGCAGCCGGTCTCAAGAAGGCCGCTTGAGATGAGTCTGCTCGTACGTCGGCATGATCCTGATCCTTTCGGCACGGTAGTCGAAGTTACACCCGAGAGCGCTGGCTGGCGACATGTGGGATTTCGCGTGCAGGAACTTTCCTCCAACCAGACAACGAGTGGGGGGGAAGATGGCCGCGAAGCCTGCCTCGTAATCCTGAGCGGCACGGCGGAGGTTTTTGTAAGCGGTCGATTGCTGGGCCGCCTCGGAGGTCGGATTAGCGTCTTCGAAGACAAGGCGCCCGGCGCAGCCTACGCGCCGGGTGGCGCAGCCTGGATTGTGAAGGCGATCACGGCAGTCGAGCTCGCAATCTGCTCCGCCCCCTCTTTAGGCGATCTGCCGGCGCGGCGCATCGAGCCAGACAGCATGAGCCGGGAGCTGCGCGGTGCAGGAACCAATACCCGGTACGTCCGCAACATCCTGCCCGAGACTGAGCCCGCCAACGGCCTCCTCGTAGTCGAAGTCATTACTCCAGCCGGCAACTGGTCGAGCTATCCGCCGCATAAGCACGATACGGCGATGCCGAGCCAAGAAACAGCGCTTGAAGAAACCTACTACCATCGCTTGAATCCGCGCCAGGGCTTTGCCTTCCAGCGGGTCTACACTGACGATCGAAGCCTCGATGAAACGATGGCGGTGGAGGACGGAGACGTCGTAATGGTGCCGCGTGGCTACCATCCTGTCGGCGCGCCGCATGGGTATGACCTTTATTACCTCAACGTAATGGCCGGCCCACACCGTCAGTGGATATTCCGCAACGATCCGGATCACGACTGGATCACGCGCAAGTCATGAGGTCTTAAGAAAATTCAGTGGCTTATGCTCCACTTAAGACCGCGCGACCTATCTGAAAGGTCTGCCACGGCGCATGGCGTCCACGAAGCTAATGAAGGCGCCTATGCTGACAACAACGCCCACGAGCGCCAGCGCCGGGGTCAGGTGGGCCTCCCCTCCCAGCGGTGCTGTCAGTCCTATGGCAACCTGTCTCCACTTATCGGCTGCTGCTGAGGCGGCTGCTCCGCAACCAGCCCGTGGCGCCCACCGGCCATCATCACCGACCGGCTCAGATCCTATGGCTCAGCCTTGGCTGGACTCGGGCTTTCCCACATCCATCACGATGGCAAAAAGCGGGAGAATAACCGGGCGGAAAACTGCAACCTGCCCATCCGAAAACGAGAACGGCAGCAGCAGGGGTTCAAGTCCCAAGGCTTCCGCCCAGAGGTTCCTCACCACTCACGCGGCCGTTTACAACACCTTCTACACGGCCCGGCATCTGACCACTCGACAGACAACGCCGGCCCCGGCCCGATCGAACGCGCCTGTGAGTCCAGCCTCCGCAGACTACGCACAGATCACCTGGACCTCTATCTCCTCCACTGGCGGAGCTCGGTCCCGCTCGCGGAAACCGTCGAGGGCATGGAGGCGCTGAAGAAGGCCGGGAAGATTGGCGACTGGGGCGTCAGCAACTTCGACACGGCCGACATGGCTCAGCTGGCCGAAGCCGGCGAAAACGGCTGCGTCACCAATCAGATCCTCTACAACCTGAAGCGCCGGGGCGCGGAATTCGACCTGCTGCCAGATCTGCACAAGCGCGACATCGCCACCACGGCCTACAGTCCGATCGACCAGGGCGAGCTGCCGGACTTGCGGGTCCTCACTGAGATTGCCAAACGACACTCGGCCACGGTCTTTCAAATTGCCCTGACCTGGGTGCTTCGCCCGCCGGGTCTCATCGCGATCCCCAAGGCTGCAAGCTTGGAGTATGTGGCGGAAAACGCCGCCGCCGCCGACCTGGCAGCCATCGACGCAGTATTGCCGCCGCCGAACCGCAAGGTCCCTCTGGAGATGCTTTAGAGCCGCGCCGGCCGCTGCGAATGTGGGGAACAGCTTCGGCAAACGAGTGTTGAAACCGGAACGCTATCCTTAAAAGCGGCGGAGGTCCCATGGCCTCTTATGGGCGGTACGCCGCTGACATCGAAACCATCGCGGATGACGGGGCGGACCT
>CAXTJC010000409.1:0-3378 GCA_964244225.1 uncultured Acidobacteriaceae bacterium | reverse complement strand
TGCGCCCGTGCCCGCGTCGTCTCAGCACCGGTCGCAGCCGTGCCTCCCTTCGACGCAACCTGCACCACACGCTCGATCGCCACATTCCCCGTCTGCGTCGCTGCCGTTATCCCCGACCGCCCACCATGCCGTCTCCCCACACTCCCATCTCCACTCACCGCCGCAAACGTCGCCTGCAGCGTATCCCCCCGGCTCACCTCCTCCACCCCATTGCGGCTTCGCCGAACCTCCGTCCTCCCCGTCCCCGTCATCGCGCGCAGCACAGACGCTTCCCCCACCTGCTGCCACTGCCCCACCAGCACATCCGCCCGCACATCTTCAGAGCCCGCCGTGTGCCCCGTCTCGGCCGGCAGCGCACTCTGCACCCGCGCCTGGCCCCGCAGCGTTACCTGCTGCAAGAACCGTCTGCTGGTGCCCGCCCCGCCCACCATCCGCAGCTCCATCGCGTAGCCGCTCAACGTGCGTGCCGTCTCCGCCCCCGTCTCCACATCCGTCCCCTGCGATCTCGCCTGCACTCCGCCCGAGAGCCGCACCGCCTCGACCGATCCACGCGCATCGAACTGCGCCACGCCCGTCTCCGCCGTACCCTCGACCGTATCTCCTGCCCGCCCCGCCGTCGCCTGCTCCCCTGCGAACCGGACACCGCCCATCATCTGCGCCCTCTCCGGCCGTCCTTCCGCATTCACCCGCAACATGCCGTTCGGCGCCTGCATGCGGCTCCCGCCACTGGCCACCTCCACCCCATCCGAACCCTCCGCGCCCTCGATCCCGCCTCCCTCGCCCAGATGCACCACCAACCTCCCGGCCGTCAGGCTCTCGCTCGATCCCCGATCGCTCTCGCCATCCGCCAGCGCGACGTAATGTGCCGACCCGAGCGTCACCCTGTGGTTCACACGATCCAGCTCCGCGTGCGCCGCCATCAGCACCGTCGGCCGCCCATCCCGCAGCCCCGTCTTTCGAAGCATAGACAGCCTCACCTCGCTCTCCAGCGTCGTCACCCCCGTGTCCGAGTTGTACGCCGCACCCCGCGCCTGGCCCGTCATGCCCTGATAGGAAAACCGAATCGGTTGATCGGTCGACGCCACCCCCAGCCTCTGCACATACACCAGCCCGCTCGTCACTACATGGATCGGCTGCGCATCGGCGTTCTTCATCCCGGCACTGCGTTCCATCGCACCGCCTCGCGCAACCTCCGCTCGCCCCGTCGCGCTCCCCGGCGCGGGCGCCTGCAGATCGAGCTGCACCTCACCCATTGCCCGCACCACACCGTTCTTCTGGTCGTACTCAAACTGCTTGCCGTAGATGCGGTCCGCCCGCCCATCCTTCTGCCCGTACAGCACGATCCCCACATCCTCCAGCCCCGTTCGCCCGTCCTTATGCTGCGTCGCCTTCGCCGCATGCAGCGTAAACACCGTCCGGCCCTTCACCGACTGCGAGTACGTATACCCGTTCGTCTCCTTCTGAATATCCGCGCCCAGCCGCGCCGGCAGATCCCCGAGCAGACGATGCGCCCGCAGATGCGCGACCGCGAGAAATCCGGCAACGATCGCCGCAACCAGGGCCGCCCCCACCACCACCGTCGCCCGTACCTTCTCGATCGTCGTTCGCATTTGGCCGTCCCCCACATCTTCTCACCCGGAGTTCTCAGCTCTGGATCTCCTGCCCTCCTCACGAACTGCTATCAATCCTGTGCGCACCCCTAATTTGTTGTCATCCCGTAGGGATCTGCTGTTCCCGCTCGGCCCGACACGAAGCACACAGCGACCGCTACCCGCGATCAACCGCCCTCCCCAGCAGCTGTCATCTCGACCGAAGCGACGGTTTCTCGTCGCGCAGTGGAGAGACCAGCAATCTTCTGTCACCCGCGTTGCGCAGCAGAACCTTCGCAGGAACTCCCGCCGGCACCCATCTCCGCATACGCTGTGCAAACCGTGATCAAGCCACTCCTCCTCGCTCTAACGATCGTCGTCGCGTCCGTTGCTCTGCGCGCGCAAACACCCGCCTGGCAGCCGTCCCCCGGCCACACGCAGATCGCACTCTGGCCAATCCGGCCAGGAGCAATCCCCGACGCGCGGCCCATCACCGGCCCGGAAACCCTCAAAACAGACACAAAAGATCTCGTCGCCGGCAGGCCCTGGGCCTACATCAACACCGTCTCCATCCCAACCCTCACCGTCTACTCGCCGACGGCAAAAAACACAGGCGCCGCCATCGTCGTCTTTCCCGGCGGCGGCTACCAGATCCTGGCCATCGACCTCGAAGGCACGGAGGTCTGCGACTGGCTCACCGCGAAAGGAATCACCTGCGTTCTGCTCAAGTACCGTGTTCCCGGCGAAGGCAAGCTGCCAAAATCAGGCTCCTATCCCGACTCGCCGGAAGCCCTCGACGACGCCCAGAGAACGCTCGGCCTGGTGCGTCTTCACGCCGCCGAGTGGCACATCGATCCGCACAGAATCGGCGTGCTCGGCTTCTCGGCAGGTGGCCATCTGGTCGCCGCGATGAGCGTCCACTTCGACCACCGGCTCTATCCGCCCATCGACGCCGCCGACCGGCAAAGCTGCCGCCCCGACTTCGCCGTGGCCCTCTACCCCGGCCATCTCTCACGCGCCGAAAACAGCTTCGCCCTCAACCCCGACATCCTTCACCACATCACCCGCCAGACCCCGCCAACCTTCCTGCTGCAGAACGAGGACGACCACGTCGACCGCGTCGAGGACTCCCTCAGCTACTACGCCGCACTCAAAAAGATCGGTGTTCCCGTCGAGATGCACCTCTACGCACACGGAGGCCACGCCTTCGGCCTGCGCCGCACAAAGCTCCCCGCAACCGCATGGCCGCAGCTGGTCGAGACCTGGCTAACAACAATCGGAGTGCTCCCGCAACCGCTGATATAGCCCGAATACGCAGACGTAGGGCGCATCAGCGACCGTAGGAGCATAAGCGACCATAGGAGCATAAGCGAACGTAGGTCCCATATGCGGACGCAAGCGCACAAGGGAGACTCTAATCAAGTCCTTTGCTTTTCTTTCTTCCATTCCGAGCGACGCGAGGAACCTGCTTCTTGTCCGGACCGCCTAAATACTTCTTCGACTTGAATCAGATCTTCCTTAGAGGACACAGGCCCATCCCCTCGCAAACCCCAAAGCCGTCATCTCGACCGAAGCCCGGGGTTCCCCGGCGAGCGAAGTTGCTCGCTGGCGTAGAAAGCGCAGCGGAGAGACCCCTTGTATCCCGCCATTGTCAGTTATTTAGTTTCCTGTTTCGCTTTCCTATTTTGTCTTTCCTGTTTGGTCCTTCTTACTTCACTTCTCCTGTTTTGCTTCCCCGTCGTATCTCCTCTCCCGTCCTTACACTCTCCCCTGCTCCTCCACCAGCTAC
>CAXTJC010000408.1:0-3379 GCA_964244225.1 uncultured Acidobacteriaceae bacterium | reverse complement strand
GCGGGCAGGTGAACTGGCCGTTAGAGCGCCAGCGCATGACGGAGAGCTCGTTGCGCATTTGGTGCATGGCGGGCCAGATGTAGTCGAAGAACTGGATCTCGACGACGGGCTTGAGCCCGCGTACCGCCATGCCGATGGCGCGGCCGACGATGTTAGCCTCGGCGAGCGGCGAGTTCCAGACGCGGTCGGAGCCGAACTCGGTCTGGAGGCCGGCGGTGAGCTTAAAGACGCCGCCCTTGCCTTTGAATTTGCCGGCGCGGAGGGCCTCGTCGCGGGTGGCATCGGCGACGTCTTCGCCGAAGACGACGATGCGCTCGTCGCGGCGCATTTCGTCCTTGAGGCAGGTGTTGATGAGGTCGGCCATGGTGCGCTCGATACCCAGAGCCGCGGCGCCATTGTGGGCTGTGGCGCTTGAGTCGCTCGGGGCGGGATGGGGTTCCGTGGCAAAGCGCGCGTCCGTGGGGCGGAGGTCTTCGGAGTAGACGTGGGTGAGAATGGAGGCGACTTCTGCAGGAGCGGCGGCGAGGGCGCGTTCGGCGGCCTGCTGCACCTCGGCCTCGACTTCGCGCTCAATCTGACTGATTCCGGCCTGATCGAGGATGCCGTTCTGCAGGAGCTGCAATCTGAGGCGCGCGATCGGGTCGCGCATCGCATCGCCTTCGATCTCGGCTTCGGAGCGGTAGGCGCGCTCGTCATCCGAGAGAGAGTGCGAGTAGGGCCGGATGACGTGGCCGTGAACGAGGGCGGGGCCGCGGCGATCGCGGCAGTACTGTACGGCTTCGACCATGGCCTGGTAGCTGGCGATGGCGTCGGTACCGTCGACTTCGGCGAAGTGGAAGTTGGGGAAGTTGGCGACGAGGCGCGAGATGTTGCCGCCGGGGGTGTTGGCTTCAACCGGGGTGGAGATGGCGTACTGATTGTCCTCGACGACGAAGAGGACGGGGAGCTTGCCGTTGGAGGCGGTGTTGAGGGCCTCCCAGAACTCGCCCTGCGAGGTGGAGCCTTCGCCGATCGAGACATAGACGACCTCATCGCCGTGGAAGGTGACGTCCTTGAATGCGCGATAGTCACTGATTTGTGTCGGGGAATCAAGCGCCGGCTTGGCGGCGGCTTCAGGATGGTGTGTGAAGAAGCGGCCGGCCTCCGCGCAGCCTACGGCGTGCAGGCACTGGGTCGCGGTGGAGGAGCTGGGACTGACAATGTTGAGGCGCCTTGAGGTCCAGTGCGAGGGCATCTGACGGCCGCCCGAGGCGGGGTCGTCCTTCGCGCCGACGGCCTGGAGGAGCTGTTCTTCGACGGTATTGCCGAGGGCGAGCGCGAGGGCGCGGTCGCGATAGTAGGGGAAGAACCAGTCGTAGCCGGGTTTGAGCGCAAGGCCGGCAGCAACGAGTAGGGCCTCGTGTCCCGCGCAGGAGATCTGGAAGAAGATCTTTTGCTGGCGCTTGAGGATGATCTCGCGATCGTCGGTGCGGCGGGAGAGGAGCATGAGCCGGTAGAACCGGATCAACTCGTTAGGAGAGAGTGTGTCTGGAGTGCTGGCGGCTTCCAGAACTCCTGTTCCGATTTCCGCTACTACGGTCTTCGCCATCCGATCCTCACCGATGCGGTCGATTGTATAGGTTTCGCGACTGGTTCGGCTCGGATGTTACGATGCCGCGATGGATCTTCTGGACGGAAACGAGCGGGCGGTTGTGCAGTCGATTGCGGCGATTGTGCCGGTACGGGAGATGGCGCGGTCGGTAGCGTTCTACGAGCGGCTGGGCTTCCTCTGCGAGCCGTATGAGGACGGATCGAGCTATGCCTTTCTGTTCCGGGACGAGCACCAACTTCATCTCACGCGGATGGAAGCTGCCGAAGGGACCTTCAATCCTATGAGTGTGTACTTCTATATCAGTGACGTGGATGTGATCTATGACGAGCTGGTCGCGGCCGGGGTGGTGTGTCTGGGGGCTCCGGAGGATAAGGAGTGGCGTATGCGGGAGTTCGCGGTGAGCGATCCGGATGGGGCGCTGCTGCGATTTGGCGAGCGGAGCCCGGGGCGATAGGCCGGTTGGGGCTTGAAGAGAGATTGCTGCTTTACTGAAGATGTGCCGCAGGTCCGAAGCAAATACAGGGGTCTCTCCACTTCGCTGCGCTTCGGTCGAGATGACGGCTGCTGTTTGTAAGGCTCCGCAGCAGTGAAGACCCGGCCTCAGACGAAGAGAGGTGCGAGCACGAGGGTAATGGTGGCAAGTAGTTTGATGAGCACGTGGAGCGAAGGGCCGGCGGTGTCTTTGAAGGGGTCGCCGACGGTGTCGCCGACGACGGCGGCTTTGTGCGCGTCGGACTTCTTGCCGCCGTACTTGCCGGTCTCGATGAACTTCTTTGCGTTATCCCAGGCACCGCCGCCGTTATTCATAAGCATGGCGAGAAGGACGCCGGAGATGGTGCCGACCATGAGCAGGCCGGCGACGGCCTCGGCACCGGCGAGATTGACGGGAACGCCGGCGATGGCGGGGACGTTGAGGATGAGGTTGCCGGCGGCGTCGGTGGCCGTGCTGGCGGTGCCGGCCGAGTAGCTGGGGCTGAAGTTGCGGAAGATGAGGCCGACAGCGACGGGCAGGCCGACGGCGAGCAGGCCGGGCAAAACCATCTCGCGCAGGGCGGCGCCGGTGACGATCGAGACGCAGCGGGCGTAGTCGGGTTTGGAGGTGCCGGCCATGATGCCGGGGTTCTCGTGGAACTGCGCGCGGACGTCGGCGACGACCTTCTGCGCTGTGCGGCCGACGGCTTTGATGGCGAGCGAGCTGAAGAGGTAGGTCAACATGGCGCCGAGCAGAGCGCCGACGAAGACGGGGATCTGGGCGAGGTTGATGTTGGTGAAGCTCCAGTGCGCAGGAAGGAAGCCGCCGGCCGCGGTGACCTTGGCGATGACGATGGAGCGGACCTCCTCAAGGTAGGCGGAGAAGAGCAGGAACGCGGCGAGCGAAGCGGAGCCGATGGCATAGCCCTTGGTGAGGGCCTTGGTGGTGTTGCCGGCGGAGTCGAGCTTGTCGGTGCGGTCGCGAATGCCCTCGGGTTGCTCTGACATCTCGATGATGCCGCCCGCGTTGTCCGTGATGGGGCCGAAGGTGTCCATGGCGAGGATGTACGCGGCCGACGAGAGCATGCCCATGGTGGCGATGGCGGTGCCGTAGATGCCCTTGGCGTAGTCGGAGATGCCGGTGACGGCGGCGAGACCCTGGACGCCGAAGTAGTAGCTGAGCAGGAGCGCGGCGGAGATGACGATGACAGGGAGCGCGGGAGTTTCCATGCCGACGGCCAGGCCGGAGATGATGTTGGTGGCGGGTCCGGTGAGCGAGGCTTCGGCGATGGAGGCGACGGGGCGGTACTTGGCTTC
>CAXTJC010000407.1:0-3381 GCA_964244225.1 uncultured Acidobacteriaceae bacterium | reverse complement strand
ATTTTCCTGAAGGTGTACAGCAGGCCACTCCCGCCTGTGCCATTTTCTCTCAAGGAAAATGGCCTCCACCGCAGTCAGACAACGGCACAGCATCAGGAAAATTGCTCTAAACTAACCGCAGCATGAATCTTCGAAAGTCCGCGCTCCTCGCCGTCCTGCCCCTCGCCCTTGCTTCCCTCGCCCACGCCCAGGGCGCCGTCTACGGCATGGTCACCGCTCAGAACCTCGGCAGCCTGACCTACTCGACCGTCGGCAACGGCACCGCCAACACCCTCGTCACCAAAACCGACGGATCCTTCTCCCCCATCGGCGGCGTCGGCGGCGCCTACTACGACTTCCGCAACATCGGCCACGTCCGCCTCGGTGTCGACCTCCGCGGCTCCATCGCCTCCTCCAGCCACGGCGCCGACCCCACCTCCGCCGGATCCGGCGGTCGCCTCTACACCGCCATGGGCGGCCTCCGTGCCACCTTCCCCACCCGCTATAAGCTCCTCGCCCCTTATCTCCAGGGCTCCGTCGGCCTCGCCCGCACCGACGGTGGCCGTACCCCGAGCGCCAGCTTCAACGGAGCCCTCCCTCTCCAGAACGGCCGCATCGTCATCGACCACGGTGTCGCCTACCAGGGCTTCGCCGGCCTCGATCTGAAAGTCCTGCCCCTCATGGATATCCGCATCTTCGAGCTCGGCATCGGCGCCATCTCCGGCATCACCAATCAACCCGGCGCCCACCTGCTCGAGTCCGTCGGCGTCGGCGTCGTCTTCCACTTCGCCAACTAGCACTCACCGCGTTCTTGCTGTGACGCCTTCTTGTAGTCCTCGTAGTCATCCTTTTTGTCATTCCGTGGGCTCTGCTTTTCTAAGCACCCTCTGCTGCCCCGAAACACAAACCTCCACCAAACCCGCAGAAAATATCTCTTAGCCTCAGCAGAACCGCACAAATCACCCGTCCACCTGCGCGGAAAACGACACAGTCTCTCCAAACGCATCAAAGGCCGCATCCGCATGCGGCCATCTCTCACATTTCATTTAGTTTACTTGGTGCCGAAAAGAGGACTCGAACCTCCACACCCTTGCGAGTACGTGGACCTGAACCACGCGCGTCTGCCAATTCCGCCATTTCGGCACTTTCCACGAATCCCTTCAAAACAAAGGGTTTGGCAACATGGAGACCCTAGTTTCTCAAACTCCCCATCGCCTGTCAAACCGCCGGCTCCCGCTATGATAAGTCTCAAGATCGCACCAACCTCGGGAGGCCACACATCATGGCAGAGCAGCAACCCCTTCAGAATGAATCAGTTCACGCCTCATCAGATAAGCTTCCCGAGGCCCTCGCGAAAGACATCCGCAAGCTCTCGCACGATCTGTCGAACGCCTTGGAGATCGTCGTCCAGACCTCCTATCTCCTAAGCACAGTAGAACTTAAGGAGCCTGCAACAGAGTGGTTGCGCATGTTGGAAGATGGTGTCTCCCGCGCCCTTGAACTCAATAACAGCCTGCGTACCATGATTCGCCAGCACTCTGTGTAATTAGAGAAGAATAACGACTTGCAGGAGTCTAGGCGTCCAGTTTAGGTCCATGCGATACCCGCTTCCGCGGAGTCATAGCCAAGGGTGCCTCCATCTCCGCTTCCTTGCTCTCTGTTTTTACCCCGGAGGCCTGCGCCGCCAGCCTTGAGAGCTTCGCCGCATGCTGCTCAAACAGCCTATCGATCTGCTGTAGTAGAACCTTTGTCTGTGTTGCCTTGACCAAAACTTTGTCCGGAGCGCCGTCGTCCCACCCCTCCTCATCCACAGGAAACGCCGTTAGCAGCGCGACCGCGGGATGATACGCTGCGGTCCGGGCAGCGCGAACTACCTCGGCGCCGGCTGCGTCGCTCTCCATCCTCATATCGGTAATTACCATGTGGTATTCGTTGAGTCGAATCTTGGACCGCGCCTCCCGGGCAGAGGCTGCCGTGTGCACGTCAAATCCGCTGATCTCGAGCACAGCTTTGAGGGTCAAGAGCACGGTTACTTCATCATCCACAAGCAAAATACGGCGTTTCATTCTCTTCAGGGTCTCCGTTCCGGTCCTACGCAACGCTGCTGTCAGTGGACAGGCATTGTCGCGACAGGCCTAGAATACCAGTGGGCCGACACACCCGAATGCTATACTCCACGCTGCGGCGTTCGGATGAATAAACTTTCCGCACTCCATCAACATCAAATGCATGGCGTCCCTGAGTGAGCGCTGTGGAGGCTAGATATTCCCCCTATTGATAAGCGTACGGCAAAGTCTTTTATTCGGACCAATGAACGAATCCGCGCGCGAGAGGTGCGCGTTATCGACGAGAACGGCGAGCAGCTGGGTGTCATGGTGCCGTTTGAAGCTCTGAAGATGGCCCGCGAGCGCTCGCTAGACCTGGTCGAGATCTCCCCCAATGCGGTCCCGCCGGTCTGCAAGATCCAGGACTATGGCAAGTTCCTCTATGAGAAAGATAAGAGCGATCGAGCCGCCCGAAAGAAGCAGAAAGTCATCACCATCAAAGAGGTCAAGTTCTCCGTCACAGTGGATGAGCATGACTATCAGACCAAGAAGAATCAGGCCGTCCGCTTCCTTGGCGATGGCGATAAGGTAAAAGCCTCCCTGCGCTTTAAGGGCAGGCAGATGGCGCATCGCGACCTAGGCTACAAGATCATCAATCGGCTAATCCTCGACATTGGCGAAGCAGGTACGGTCGAGTTCATGCCCCGTATGGAAGGCACGACCCTTCACGCGATCCTTGCTCCCTCAAAGAAGGCTGAACCGATCCCGAAGAAGCCGGTGAGCACTCCGTCTGTTCCGGAGCCGGCAGTGGCTAAAGTCTAACCTTACTCCGGCATCCCAACCTCGAAGACCCCTCACGTGAGGGGTCTTTTTGCGTCTGCTGAGAAATCGTCTCCTGCTTTGTTCAAGATACCTTCCGTTTTTACCCATGAGTAGCCAAATAAACTTAGCTCCTGGAGGCCTAGTACCTTAGTAACGTGACTTATTGGATACGCATGTAAGTCTTTCAGGACTATAGACTTGTGCCAACATAAATCTTATGTTTGTTGCAGCTGAGTTGTCCAGCGAAATCTCAAAAGCACTCTACAACTTTAGGAGAGTATTTCAAAATGAAAAACATCGTTCGCGCCTTCGTCATCGTCCTTGCCCTCACTGGTTCTGCCGCATACACACAGATCAATATGCATCAATCGACGGTACTTACCGGAAAGACGAGCTCCTGCCCCGCGCCGATGTGCATGCCAAATGATCCGTCCGCCTGCGGAATGCGCTAGGGTACCTTCGTACTGGGTGCCTCACTTTTTCCTTGCGACCACCTTCTAGCTCATCTAGTCTCGTGGTCTAGGCAGAAGGTGGC
>CAXTJC010000406.1:2039-3397 GCA_964244225.1 uncultured Acidobacteriaceae bacterium | reverse complement strand
TACCGAGGCGCCATACATCGCGCAAAGCTCACCGGCCCCGCAGCCGCCTCCACACGCACCTCAGCTCCCGCCGGAACCACCACCGCCGAAGCCTTGAGCAACTCAACCTCGCCCACAGCCGACCGCACCACGGCTTTACCGTTCAAGCCCACCAGACACCCCGGCCCGTCCATAGTGAACGTCACGGCCCCATTCAGGTCAAAGCGATCGACAGAAAAGTACTGCTCCTCAATCAACCGTGTGAATCCATCCATCACCCGCGGCGTCACCTTACCTGCCCGCGTCGTCAGCTTGGTCACGCCGATCCCCTGCTCAACATGCAGCTCGCGCGGCCGGCCGTAATCAAACATCCGGTACGTCCGGTCGCTCGTCTGCTGCGTCTCGAGCAGCACTACTCCGGGCCCGATCGCATGCACCGTCCCCGCGTCGACAAACACCATATCGCCGGCACGCACCGGCACCATCTCCAGCTTCTCTTCGAGCGTTCCATCCATAATCGCGGCTCGTACTCCATCCAGCGTCACACCGGCCTTCAGCCCCAGCGCCACCGCCGCGCCCGGCTCGGCCTCAAGCACATACCAGCACTCGGTCTTTCCTCGCGGCTCGCCGATCGCCTGCGCCTGCGAGTCATCCGGATGCACCTGCACGGAAAGCTTGTCCGCCGGAAACAGAATCTTCATCAGCAGCGGAAACGCTTCCCCACCAGATCCCGCCCCCAGCACTGCCGCGCCCTCTGCGGCAATCACCGCATCCAGCCGCTCGCCCGCATGCGGGCCGGTCTCGACGATCGACTGCGGACCCGTCAGCCATGCCTCCCCCACCAGCTCGTCCGTCCCCGTACTCTGAAACCACGGCGCCAGACTCTTCTTCCCCCACACTCGCTCGCTGAAGAACGGAGCCAGCCGAAATGGAGCCACGACCTTTGCTTCCATACTTCCTACTCTCTGCTCTCTGCTCCCTGCCTCAGTCATCGTCATCCTTCTTCGCCTTTCGTCGTCTCTCGGTCAGCAGCACCGGCACGGTCTGGTCGCCCATCGCATCGCGCCACAGAATGACGTTCAGCTTCTGCGTGTCCTGATGATCCTCGTGCCGGAAGTCCATCTTCGCCGACTCCCGCTCGCCCTCGGCCCGCACCGGGTCCATCGCCGCCGTTACCTTCGGGTTCGCCGCGTAGATCAGTCCATTATCCAGATTGCTTGTGTCCGCCACAAACGGCGGTTGATCCCCAGCCCCGCTGAACTCTTTCGACATAAGGCTCGCAAAGGCGTCATTGTTGTTCATCGGCGGCAGCCCCAGCAGCGTCTCCATCGTCCGGATCACGCTTACTGTCGAATAGAACCGGCTATCCACCATTGGCC
>CAXTJC010000406.1:0-1939 GCA_964244225.1 uncultured Acidobacteriaceae bacterium | reverse complement strand
ATCCGCCCCAGCGCCAGATCGTTATCCGCCACCGAGCTCTTCGGCGTCGGTCCGCCCGGCGTCGTCCCCGCCGTATGATCGTTGCCCAGCCGCATCTCGACAAACGCCGGCATCCCCTCGCGCCCGGCCGCCCGATCCCTCAACCAGTCCGCGAAGTGCCGTTGAAAGACCTCATAGCGAATCTGGTCCGGAACCCGCAGCGCAAAATCCGGAGCCTCCGGCGCAAAGTGTCCCACCAGCTCCGGCTTGGTCGCCTTGTTCTCGGCCAGCAGCGGAATCGCCCATGGCCACTTGTTTACGCCGCCGCCCCACTCCGCCGGAATCGCCTCACCCGGAGCAATCTCCTTCCGCGCGCACGCCGCCTCCGTCGTCAGCATTGGTCCCTCCTGTGAGGCACGCGGCGCCACCGCCCTCTTCTTGTCGTTGCAGAACGTCGATGCGATGTACTCGCCAAAGTGGTACAGCGACCTGCCGTGTCGCGTCAGATTGCCCCAGATATACCCGCTCGCAGGCTCATTCACATCGGCAATATGCTGCTCCAGCGGATACCCCTCCGCCACCACGCCCTCAAAGTCATACGTCCGCTGGCCGCCGCGATAGTTCTGCTCCCACGTCCGTTCCAGGTAATCCGTCCCAATCGCCGCATTTGACCACACATGCCCATCGCCAGATACCTCGCCCGAGTCAAAGAAGTTATCGAGAACGCCAAACTGCAACGCCAGCTTGTGCTCGTTCGGCGTCACCGCCTCGCCATACATCGCCAGGCTCTTGTCGCCATTGCCGATTGGCTGTCCGTTCCACTTCAGGTCGCCCAAAATCTGGTCGTACGTGCGATTCTCCTTGATGACATAGATCACATGCTTGATGCCACTGCCCCCGCCGCCCGCAAACGAAATCCGCTCCTCCGCCGCCCGCATCCGGTTCGAGACGATGACCTCTTCGGTCGACGCCTTCAGCCCCGCATCGATCCCATCCACCGGGATCATCGCCACCGACCCGTACAGCAGGCTTGCGATATACGTCGACGGCGAGTGAAAACGCCGGATCGCTTTTACAGACTCCGTCTCGCGCTGTGGAAAGTTATTGGGTCCCGTCCCCTTACCCTTGCCCGTCGCGACGAATAGTTTGCCGTTCGTCACCGCCACACCCGTGGGCAGCCACTCCGTCGGCAGAAAGCCCGCAGGCTTGATCATCCCCTTCTTCCCCGCCTTCGCCGTCAACCTCCGCGTATCCATCACCGCCACCGCATCGGTTGCCATATTTGCGACATACAGCCTGTCGCCCGCAGCCGCAAGCGCCACCGGCTCCGCACCGAAGTAGCTCTGCCTCGGCAGCCGCGTGTCAAAGTATCCCCGCACCTTAAAAGCAGCCGCGCCCTTCTTGCCCGCGCTCACATCCACCGCCGCCACCGCATCCCGGTTCGAGAGCGCCACATACAGCGTCTTTCCATCCGGCGATATCTCGAGCGCGCACGGATGCGTCCCCGCAACTGTGGCCTCCGCCGGCTTCAGCAGCGGCAACTTGCGTGTAACCACACTAGTTACAAGATCCAGTTCCACTACTTCACTCGCGTTCCACAGCGCCACATAGCCGCGCCGCCCATCGCGCGACACCGCCACCGCTGCCGGATACGTTCCGGGCACCGCATCCGTCTCAGACAGATCAAATCTGGTTACAATCTTCCCGGTCCCCGCATCCATCAGCAGCGCATCGTCGGACAGGTTATCCGTCACCAGCAGCCGCTCGCCGCCGTCTCCCTGCTGTGGCCTATTCCCTGCTCCCTGTCCCCTGCTTTCCGGCACCACCGCCATCCCCGCCGGATAGGGTACTCCCTTATCCCCATCCACCTCACCGATCAGCCTCGTCCGCCGCCCGCCCACCAACTGCTGCAGGGGAATCTTCAGCACCCGCTCCCGCGTCAGCACTCCATCCGCAAACC
>CAXTJC010000405.1:0-3404 GCA_964244225.1 uncultured Acidobacteriaceae bacterium | reverse complement strand
TGTTCCCCGGGCATTAAGGATTCAAGACTCATGCCACTTACCAGATCGAAAAAGACGGAGAACGTCACATGGCTCACCTCAGAGCTGGCGAACTCGACCTCTGCAATTGTCGGGACTTTTTCCGGCCTGACGGCCGCGAAGGATTTTGAGCTTCGCAAGGCGGTTCGTGGCGCCGGCGGCTCCTACCATGTCGTCAAGAATAAGCTCGCCGCACGTGCCGGCGAAGGCACGAAGGTTGGACAGGCTCTCCAGGGATTGAAGGGCGTCTCGTCAGTGGCTTACACGTCGGGCGACCCGGTCGCGCTGGCAAAGGCGCTGTCCACATGGGTCAAGGACAACGCTGAGTTCACCTTCAAGCTGGGCATCGTCGATGGCCGAGTGATCACCGTTGAGGAGATTTCAGCGCTCGCAACCCTGCCTGGCAAAGAAGAGCTCTTCTCAAAGCTTCTCTTCCTCATCAACTCTCCCGCGCAGCGTATCGCGACGGTCATCAATGCGACTGGGCGAAATCTCGCTATTGTCGTGAATCAGGCCGTGGAGAAAGGCAAGTTTGTCGACACCGGTGCGATCGCCGCAACGGTCCCGGCTCCTGAGGCAGATCTGGTTGCCGAGGCCCATGTCGAAGAGGCACCCGGAATCAGTGGCGGTATCCAGCCAGAGAATGGTACCGGGTCTCAAGCGGGCGAGGCAGCATCGACCGATCCGGCCGAGGGCTGATCAGATTTGGCTTGACCTCCTCAGGGGTGCCATGTCTGGGCGCAACGGAAACCTGAGCGAGGGCGAAGCAGAGGAGCATCTCTGGATGCTCTGCAGCAGGAAACATCAAATTTAGATCGAAATTGGAGAATGAAATGGCAGACATGCAGCAGTTGGAAGATCAGATCGTAAGCCTCAGCCTGCTTGAGGCTTCAGAGTTGGTAAAGAAGCTTGAAGAGCGTCTTGGCGTATCGGCCGCGGCAGCGGTTGCAGCAGCGCCGGCCGGAGGCGGAGCGGCAGCCGCAGCGCCGGTTGAGGAAAAGACGGAGTTCACCGTTATCCTGAAGGATGCCGGCGCGAACAAGATCAATACTATTAAGGCTGTCCGGGAGGTAACCGCTCTCGGCTTGAAGGAAGCGAAGGACCTCGTTGATGGGGCTCCCAAACCTTTGAAGGAGAACATCTCGAAGGAAGATGCGGCTGCTATTGCGAAGAAGTTTGATGGTGTGGCCACGGTCGAGATCAAGTAACGGCCCTCGACTTGCAGAGAAGGACGGAACAGGGTATTCTCAGTATTGGGAAGACTTGTTCCGTCTAATTCCTAGTTTCCAGAAAGCATCTAGCAGTTGCTTCCCGTAGAATCCCGGCTCATCCTGCATATCAGGTTACGGAGCCGGCCATTATCGTCTCTTGCGGCAGAGTCGATGATGCAACCAAAGTTGATCAAGCGGCGGCACCGATGGAGCAAGGCGAGCTCCATCACGGCGACGAGCATCATCCAAATAAAGGTTTCACCATACATATCGACGTATGCGCTCGCGGGAGCTGATTTCCCCTCGAGCGCTTTGCCGTCTTAAATCGTAGAGCTCACCTCCCACGCCGGGAGGCCCTGAGATGGCCCTGCAGAATGCTTCGCGGGCACCCAGACAGAGTAGGGAACGAAGCAGAGTTGCTGTCATCTTAGGCAACGCTGTGAGCGCATGTGAATCCGCCAGCTTTCGAGGGCTGGAGAGATTCTGGAGGGTCAGGCCTCCGTGCGCATACGACGTCGAGGGCCTGCACCGGGCCCTCTCCTCGCGCGATAACGTCTGTGGGATGCGCACAGCCAATCGCGGGAGGCCTCGAAGGTCTAGTTCCAGGAGAGAGCATGTCCACAGAAATGCGCGCGATCCGCAGCCGTCTTGATTTCTCAAAGATACCCACCAGCATTCAGATCCCCAACCTTATTGAAGTGCAGCGGCGCAGCTACGAGCGTTTCCTGCAGATGGATAAGCTTCCGCAGGAGCGTGAGGATAACGGACTTCAGTCCGTGTTCACCTCAGTCTTTCCGATCTCGGACTTCCGCAACGTCTCCGAGCTTGAGTTCGTCGACTTTTCGATCGGCAACTGGGAGTGCAAGTGCGGCTACCTTAAGGGGCTCAACCATCTCCGCACCGCTTGCACCAACTGTGGCCACATGGTCATCACCGACCCGTTTCATCCGGGTGATGTGCTGTGTAACTTCTGCGGAACGTACAACAAGAACACCCCCGACTTCTGCACCAAGTGCGGCGATCCCGTAGGCCTGCAGCTGAAGTACGATCAGGCCGAGTGCGAAGAGCGCGGCATGACCTACTCCGCTCCGCTCAAGGTCACCATCCGTCTCAAGATCTACGACAAGGATCCGGAGACTGGCGTCAAGAGCCTGCGCGACATGAAGGAGCAGGAGGTCTTCTTCGGCGACATTCCTCTCATGAGCGCCAACGGCACCTTCATCGTCAACGGCACGGAGCGCGTCATCGTCTCCCAGCTTCACCGCTCGCCCGGCGTCTTCTTTGAGACCGCGAACAACCGCAGCTACTTCCTCGGCAAAATCATCCCCTACCGCGGCAGCTGGGTTGAGTTCGAGTACGACCAGAAGAACACCCTCTATGTCCGCATCGATCGCAAGCGCAAGTTCCTCGGCACCATCTTCCTGCGCGCGCTCGGTCTGCGCACCGACGAGGAGATCCTCAAGACCTTCTACACGGTTGACACCATCCACGTCGCCGATCAGAAGCTGCACTGGGGCGTCGCTCCCGAGAACACGCCGACCAACCTGCTCGGCACCCGTCCCTCATCGGCCATCACCATCGATGGCAACGAGATCGCCCCGGCCACCCGTAAGGTCTCGCCTAATACGCTGCGCCAGCTGCGCGCCGGCAAGGTCGAGAAGCTCGAAGTTGAGACCAGTGAATTCGACGGCGCCATGACCGCCGCCGACGTCGTCGATCTTTCGACCGGCGAGCTGCTCTACGAGGCCAACCAGGAGCTCTCGGCCGACAAGCTGCACAAAATCCTTCAGTCCGGCGTCACTAGCTTCGAAGTCTTCTTCCCCGAGCGCGACGACGTCGGCAACATCATCGCCAACACCCTTCGCCGCGACTCCGTGCGCAAGCCCGAAGAGGCGTTGATCGAGATCTATCGCAAGCTGCGTCCCGGCGATCCACCAACGCTCGATACCGCCACTGCACTCTTCGAGGGCATGTTCTTCGATCCGCGCAAGTATGACTTCTCGCGCGTCGGCCGCCTGAAGTTCAACATCAAGCTCTACGAGAATCAGGATCCCTCTGGCCTCGACAAGCGCACGCTCACGCCCGAGGACTTCTACGGCACCATCCGCTATCTGCTGAAGCTGCGCAAGAACATCGGCTCGGTGGATGACATCGATCACCTTGGCAATCGCCGCG
>CAXTJC010000404.1:0-3411 GCA_964244225.1 uncultured Acidobacteriaceae bacterium | reverse complement strand
AGGACTCAATCAAAGTGTCCGTAGATCACCCAAGGGAGCGGCCCAGCGCCGCTCCCTTTCCTCTGCCCGGTACAATCAGAGCAGCGAGGATTCTCCCCTTCGTCCGCGATCTGCTCGCGGGCCTCGAACACCCCGAAGCCTTTGAGCGTGCCCGCCGGCATCTCGCCGGTGGCTCCGGCCGCCGCCGCATCTCCGGCCTTACTGCGACCGCGCGCGCCCTCTATCTGCCGCTCTTTTTACGCGCCATGAATGCCCCGGCGCTGCTCCTCGTCGCCGATAACAAAGCCGCCGAGACCCTGCACGCCGCCGTCCTCAGCGCCTGCGATCTCACCGGCGCGCTCGGCCGCGAACACGTCCTTCGCCTCCCCGCGCATGACGTCCTCCCCTTTGAAAACCTCTCGCCCCACTCCGAAATTCAGGAGACCCGCGCCGCCACGCTATGGAAGATCTGCACCGGCCGCCCCGAAACCCCGCGCCTCATCATCGCGCCCGTTGAGTCCGCCTGCATGCGCCTCTTTCCGCGCGACTACTACACCGCCCTCGCCCTCCATCTGCGCGTCGGCGAAGAACATTTGCCCGACATGCTCGTCGAGCATCTCCTCTCCGTCGGCTACACCAAAGTCGATGTCGTCGAGATGCCCGGGCAGCTTGCCTTGCGAGGAGGCATCCTGGATGCCTTCTCGCCAGAAGCAGACCGCCCCTGCCGCATCGACTTCTTCGGCGATGAGATCGAGTCCATCCGCAAGTTCGATCCCGAGACGCAACGTTCCTCCTCGCACATCGACGACGTCCTCCTCCTCCCGCTTACCGAAACCCCCGTCACCGAAAAGCTCCTCACCGCCATCAACGCGCGCCTCACCCGCACCGGCTCCGCCGCAGCAGCCGAACTCGAGGGCGGCGACACCCCCGTCGAACTTCAGACCCACGTCGCCACCCGTACAGGTGAAGCCACCGTCTTTCCCGGCTGGGAGTTCTTCGCCCCCGTCGCCGGCGCGCGCAACACCCTGCTCGATCTGCTCGGCCCCAAGCTCCGCGTCTTCACCGAAGAGCCCGCCATGGTGCAGAACCAGGGCGAGCGCTGGTGGAACAAGGTCGAGCAGCGCCACGAGCGCTCCGGCATCGGCAATCTCGTCCGCCCTGAAGACATCTACATCTCGCCCTGGGACCTCAACGACCGCATCCGCGCCTTCCCCGGCGCCGATCTCGACCAGCTCGGCGCCGTCGACATCCTCGATGGCGATGCGGGCCAGCTCACCGGCATCGACTTCGCCACCCGTCCCACCATGCGCTTCCACGGATCGATACCGGCGCTCGTCGAACAGCTCCGAGCCCTCATGCAGCAAGACGCCCGCGTCTTACTTGCGGCGCACAACCAGGGCGAAGTCGAGCGCCTCGCCGGCATCCTGCAGGAGTACCAGATCCCCTACCGCCTCGGCTCCCGCAACCCGACGCCCGGCTCCGAGAACGTCTACTCCGAATCCTCCTACAACTCCGGCGATCAACGCACCCCCGTCATCGTCCGCACCCCCATCGCCTCCGGCGTCCAGGTCCTCGACGTGCGCGAGCTCGGCAGCGGCGTCCCCCGCACCGCGCAGGCGCAGCAGATCATTCTCTTCGGCGCGAACGATCTCTCGGACGACGCCGACGTCTCCGCCCGTCCCGTCCCACGCAAAAAATCCAAGACCTCCGCCTTCATCTCCGACTTCCGCGACCTCAAGGTCGGCGACTACGTCGTGCACGTCGAGCACGGTATCGCCCAGTACTGCGGCCTCCGCGTCCTCGACGAAAATAAAGACGACAACAACCCACCACTCGAGCTCATGATCCTCGAGTTCGCCGAGGGCGCCAAGCTCTACGTCCCACTCACTCGCCTCGACCTCATCCAGAAGTACCGCTCCACCGACACCGGCCCGGCCCCCGAGCTCAACCGGCTCGGCAACCAGGCCTGGGCCAAGACCAAGGCCCGCGTCAAGAAAGCCATGCAGGATATGGCCGCCGAGCTCCTCAAGCTCTACGCCCAGCGCGCCGCCGCCGTCGGCACCGCCTTCTCGCCCGACAACAACCTGCAGCGCGAGTTCGAAGATAGCTTCGACTTCACCGAGACCGACGACCAGCTCAACGCCATCGCCGACATCAAGCGCGACATGGAATCCCCCCAGCCCATGGACCGCCTGCTCTGCGGCGATGTCGGCTACGGCAAGACCGAAGTCGCCATGCGCGCCGCCTTCAAGGCCGTGCAGGATGGCAAGCAGGTCGCCGTCCTCACCCCCACCACCGTCCTCTCCTTCCAGCACTTCGAGTCCTTCAAAAAGCGCTTCAGCCAATTCCCCGTCACCATCGAAATGATCTCCCGCTTCCGCACCGCAAAGGAGCAGAAGGAGATCCTCGAGCGCACCGCCGCCGGCAAGGTCGACATCCTCATCGGCACCCATCGCCTCTTCTCAAAAGACCTCAAGTTCCAGGATCTCGGCCTGCTCGTCGTCGATGAAGAACAGCGCTTCGGCGTCCGCCATAAAGAACGCCTTAAGCAGCTTCGCGCCGCCATCGACGTCCTCTCCATGTCCGCCACGCCCATTCCGCGCACCCTGCATATGTCACTGATCGGGTTACGAGATATGTCGGTGATCGAAACTCCGCCCAAAGACCGCATGGCCATCCAGACCATCGTCGCCAAGTTCGATGAAAAGCTCGTCCGCACCGCCGTCGAGATGGAGCTCGAGCGCGGCGGCCAGACCTACTTCGTCCACAACCGCGTTGAAACTATCTACGAGCTAGCCGCAAAGATCCGCGAGCTCGTCCCCAGCGCTCGCGTCGTCGTCGGCCACGGCCAGCTTCCCGAGGCCGAGCTCGAGCGCGTCATGCTCGCCTTTATGAATCACGAGTACGACGTCCTCTGCGCCACCTCCATCATTGAGAACGGCCTCGACATCCCGCTCGCCAACACCATCATCATCAACCGCGCCGACCGCCACGGCCTCTCCGAGCTCTATCAGCTCCGCGGCCGCGTCGGCCGCTCCAACCGCCGCGCCTACTCCTACCTCCTCATCCCACCCGAGCAGCAGCTCACCGAGGTCGCCCGCCGCCGCCTCGCCGCCCTTAAGGAATTCTCCGACCTCGGCGCCGGCTTCAAGATCGCCGCCCTCGACCTCGAGCTCCGCGGCGCCGGCAACATGCTCGGCGGCGAGCAGTCCGGCCACATCGAGGCCATCGGCTTCGAGATGTACACCACCATGCTCGAAGAGGCCGTCCGCAAGATGAAGGGCGACGGCTCCGGCGACCACGAGACCACCGTCGTCAATCTCGGCATCTCCATTCGTATCGACGACAGTTACATACCAGAAGAGAACCAGCGCCTGCGCATGTACAAGCGCGTCGCCGGCGCACAGTCCCAGGAAGAGCTCGCCGAAGTCC
>CAXTJC010000403.1:0-3429 GCA_964244225.1 uncultured Acidobacteriaceae bacterium | reverse complement strand
CGCACGCGCCACCATCGAGATTCCAGACGGCTGCATCTCCGGGGACGTAGTAGTGCACCACCGCGGCGGCAACTCCAATCCCATGTACCTGCACGTCGCCGTGCCCATGGCCGAGAACCTCCACCCGGTCTCGAACCCCGCAGTCGACGCTGACGGCAACGTCTTTGCCACCGTCTCCGGCCCGCGCGGCCAAGCTGTTCCGGTCTCCGTCTTCCGCATCGAGCGCGACTTTCAGATGCGGCCGTTCATCCGCGAGCTGCTGAACGCCACCGGCCTCGCCTTCGGCCCCGATGGCTATCTCTACATCAGCTCCCGCGCCGAGGGCACCATCTACCGCTCCTCTCCCGAAGGCGCCGTGTCGCTCTTTGCCGAGGGCCTGGGCCTCGCCACTGGTCTCGCCTTTGACCCTGACGGGAACCTCTTCGTCGGCGATCGCTCCGGCACCATCTTCAAAATTCCGCCAGACCGTGGCCGGGACCGCAGCCACACCGACCGCGAGATCTTCGTCTTCGCCACGCTTGAGCCCTCCATGGCCGCCTACCATCTTGCGTTCAACGGCGAAGGCGCGCTCTTCGTCTCCGGCCCTACGACCTCCTCGTCCCAGATCATCCATCGCATCGACCACGAGGGCACCGTCGCGCCTTTCTTCAAGGGTCTGGGCCGCGCGCAGGGCATGGCCTTCAGCACGGCCGGTGATCTGTATGTTGCGGCCTCCTATCGCAGCCAGCGCGGCCTGATACGCATCTCGCCCGCCGGCGAGATCTCCCTCGCGCTCTCCGGTTCCAACCTCGTTGGCCTCGCCTTTCTGGATGATGGCTGCGCCGCCCTCGCCACCCGCGACGCGCTCTTTCATGTCGATCTTGAGACAGAGGGCCGGCCGCTTGTATGACGCGCTTGCGACGAGTGGACGTCTCCTGCTTGCGTCCTCACATCGATCCGCACCTTCTTCCTTAGCGGCGGAACGTCACACCCCAAAGACATTGGCGTTCACGAACGCGTTCCGAAATCTGCCCTCGGGATCGAACTCTTTCGCCAGCGCCCGGAAGTCCTGCAAGCGGTCATAGCGCGACCGTACACTAGACGCATCCATCGCAAACACCTTGCCCCAGTGCGGCCGCGCGGCAAACGGCTCGAGCTTCACTTCAATCTTCGGCAGGATCCGCTTCACCGTTTCCCACTCCGGCCGCCACGTAAAGTGCAGCGCGACCGAGTCCTGCCGGTAGCACGGGCTGAGCCAAAGATCATCCGCCGCGATCGTCCGCACCTCAGAGACGAAGAGAGCCGGAGCCATCGCATCGCGCAGCTCCTCCACTGCCCGGATCGCCGCCATCCCCATTACCCGCGGTACAAAGTACTCCGCCTGGATCTCCTGTCCGCTGCTCGGCGTAAAGTCCATGCGGAAGTGCGGCAGCCGCTCATACCACGGCCCTGCCACGCCCATCTGCCCTGTGCTATGGTCCGCGGGATGATCGAGCAGCGGATGCATGGGACGCATTGCAGCCTTTGCGCCAAAGAACTCCGGCGCTGTATCGGAGCTCTCACCCGCCGCGACCTTGCTTTTGATCCAGACCTGCGTCATGCGGCTGTGCTGCCAGTCCGTGAACAGACTCACGCTGTAGCCCGCGCCCACGATCGCATCGAAGTTCGCCTCCAGCGTCGAGAAGGGCAGGTCGAGGTAGACCGTCTGCCGCATCGCAAACGCCGGCTCCACATCAAGCGTGATCCGCGTCACGATTCCCAGCGCTCCGAGCGCGACCACAGCCCCGCGGAATCGGTCGCCATCCTTCGCGCGCGAGAGATGCACCAGGTCTCCGGAGGCCGAGACAAACTCAATACCCGCAACCGCCGTAGCCAGATTGCCGTTCCCCACACCGGAGCCGTGCGTTCCCGTCGAGCACGCGCCAACCACCGTAATGTGCGGCAGCGACGCCAGGTTGGCCAGCGCGAAGCCTCGCGCATCGAGCCACGGCGCCAACGCCCCGTAGGTCACGCCTGCGCCCACCGTGACCGTCCTTGCTGCCGCATCGAGCTCCATGCTGTCCAGCCGGCGCAGTGAGATCTGCGCCGCGGTGCTGTCCGCGATGCCATTGAAGGAGTGCCGCGACCCAAGCGCCCGAACAGATGTCAACGTCTTAACCGTGCGCCGCACCTCCGCAACATTGGCCGGCTCCGCCAAGTCCCGCGTGCTATAGGTGTAGTTGCCCGACCAGTTCGTGCGCTCTGCCGGTGTACTCTGCGTCGTCATGATGTCAGTCGGCATAGCGCTTCTCGCCCGCCTCGATCGCCACCGGCAAACGGTTCTCCAGCGCCGCCAGCGGGCACGTCGCATACGGCGAGTACGCGCACGGTGGATTCACAGCTTCGTTGAAGTCCAGCACCACCGTACCCGCGGCCTTCAGCCCGTTCGACGGTGCGTCCGTGTAGAGAAACCTGCCGCCCTGGTCGGTGTCCTTCGCGGAGGTCAGGTCGCGCATCACGAACCACAGCCCCTTGTCCGTCGCCGAGAGCGGCGTCAGCGTGCATCGCTTGCCCCTGATCGTGAACTCCGCCTGCCCCGGCTCTTCGACATCGCTTACCTGTTGCAGCTGATTCAGGAAGTGCAGTGTATGCGGCTTCGCGAATGGTACCCACTTCGCCTCAACCCGCAACGCCGCCGTTGGCGCGTACCACCGCAGACCATGGAAGTTCTTCAACGCCGGTGCGTTCGCGTCCTTCACCCGCAGATACTGCTTGTCGCCGCGATCGATCACCCACATCTTCACGCTGCCCGCCGCCACCGCCGAATCCTCCTCTTCGTCCTTGCGCAATACCTGCCCTGGTGCTAGCGGTTTGCCCTGGCTGGTCACGCCCGCCGCCACCGCGGTCGCCGCCACCGTACCGCCCGACTGGGTGAGAGTCAGCAGATGCGCCGCGGTCCCGGGAAGCACCAGCGCGTTTTCCTTGGCCGAGCCCACCGTCGTCGCACCCGGCTTCAACCAGTCCAGCGCGATCAGCGAGAACCAGCCGTAGGGCTGCGTCAAGCCCCGCGCCCGCGCCGCCCGTTCCTTCGCGTACTCCGCCGTTTTCTGCGCAGTCACCGGCCGCTCCATAGCCGCCAGCAGCCCGGCCAGCACCACACCTGCCATCACATTCTTGTTCATAGGGACCTCGGTCGTGTTTTACGCTCGATCACATCAGTATGCGGCAGCGTTGCTACCGGAAGGCGCACGCCGCATCCAACGGATACCTTATGATCGCCGAAATCATCGCCGCCGGCTCAGAGATGCTTACACCGCATCGGCTGGATACCAACTCGCTGTATATGACCGAGCAGCTCAACGACCTCGGCGTCTCCGTCGCCTTCAAGTCTGTCGTGGGCGACTCGCTCGAACACCTGACCTCGGCGGCCCGCGTCGCGCTCTCCCGCGCCGACATCGTGCTCTTCTCGGG
>CAXTJC010000402.1:0-3436 GCA_964244225.1 uncultured Acidobacteriaceae bacterium | reverse complement strand
ACTCTGCCAGCACATTTTCGGGCGGAGGCGCTCCGTTCCTTGGAGTCGGTCTGCCGGTGGCGGGGGAGGCCATCACGGTTGTCAACGAGAAGACGACCTACCCGGAGTGGGAGTTCCTCTATGATCCGCGGATCGAGCAGCTCAAGGCCAAGGTCAATCTCTTCGGCGGTGGCATGAGTTCGGCGAACTCGTCCAGCCTCGGGGCTCTGTCCGGCAGCCAGTCCAGCCCTACGACCAACAGCAACAGCCCGTCTCAGATGCCCTCAAATCCTTCAACGTCCTCTTCGCCTCCGCAGTAGACCGGCTGCCGTGGTTTGCTGCGGGTTTGGAGCGGAATACAGGGACTTCTCCGCCGAGCTTCGCTTCGGTCGAGATGACGGTGGCTTGCGAAGCGCTGCCGCTCGCTTCGGTTGAGATGATGGCCTGATTGAGGCAGCTGGATGATGTCTACGGCTTTACGAGTAGATCGCCATGCAGCTTGCCGATGCGACCGTGAGGGCCGACGGCAAAGGGCAGCGACAGCGCGTTCCACTGCTTATCCGCGTTTAGAGCATCCCGTCCGGTCGGCGTGAGCGCCCGCCAAGTCTGTCCATCGTCGGTCGAGATGTCGGTTCCACCTGGCCCGACCGCGATCCACCTCTTTGTCTGCGGATCATAGGAAACGGCGCTGCGGTATCCGGTGGGTTTCGTCCTGGCCGGGGAGAAGCGGAAGAGCGGGTGGGCCTTGTTCTCGGCGTCGTCCGCGATTGCGGTAGTCCAGGCGGTGTTGTCGCCCTGCTCCGGGTGCGCAAAGTCGCCGCCTACGGCGACGATCGTTCCTCGTCCGTCGCGGCTCTCGGCCAGCGAGAAACAACCGCTGCTGGCGGATTTGGCGAGGTTTACAAGCTCCTCGGAGGAATCGTTATTGCCGAACCCGATCTTGCCCGGCCCGGCCGCCCCGGCCTGCGGGCCGACGCTCTGTTCCACCACCATGGCGCCGGCCGGCCCACCCGTGCAAAAGGCGAGGCTGCTCGGCGAGCGCAGCAGCAGGCTGGAGTTGCTGGCGGCGAAGACGCTTTGGCCGGAGACCGCTGTGCCTGCTCCGGCCGGCGCCGGCGTCCATGTGCTGCCGCCATCCGCGGTCGTCAGCAGAACGAAGTGGCCGCCGACCGGATCACCGAGCAGCGCGCCGTGCTGTCGATCGGTGAACTGCAGGGTATCCCAGAAGCCGTCTTTGTCGTGGTTGGTCAGCAGCAGTGTCCAGCTCTTACAGCCGTCGGTTGTCTTGTAGAGGCGTGACAGATCACCCGGGCCCGAACTCATCACGATCGCCGTGTTCTCGTCCCACGCCTGGATGCCGCGGAAGTCGAGTTTGGTCGCGTTCGGCGGTTGAATGCAGCTCTGCCAGAGATATCCGCCATCCTCCGATCGCAGCACGGTGCCGCCACTGCCGCTGGCCCATGCCACGCCGCCTCCAACGCTGATGATTCCGCGCAGGCTGGCCGTGCTGTTGGACTCTTCCATCTCCCATTGCGCAGAGAGGGAGGGCGTTAGCGCGAGCAGGGAGAGGCAAAGAATGCGGAACATGGAGCGAGTGTAGAGCATGGAAATGCTTACAGGACTCGATAGAGGATGGAGAGCAGCAGGATCGAACGGGCACTCCACAGAGCGGTGCGGAGCCAGTTTCCGGCAACGAGACTTCGAATGACCTTGGAGTCGTGGGCACGACCGAGCCGCTCGTGCAGCGGAACCTGGAGCAGCCCGGTGGTCGCCCAGAGCAGCAGAACCAGCGCGGCGGAGATCCAGGCCGCCGATGTGGGAAGGAAGGATGGACGGAGAGAAGGCAAGAGGGCAGCCAGCGCGGTCGCCAGCTCAAGCAGCATTGGCGCGCCGACGACATAGCCGGTCAGGGTCGCATGGCGTCGGGCATAGGGAACGAAGGCCTGCTCTCCTACATGCGCAAACAGAGGGTAATGCACGATCTGCACAAACCAGATCAGGCCGGTCATCAGCAGTGTGGCGGTAAGCTGCACCAGAAAGAGCGAGGTGGCGAGGGTGTGCATTCGCGAGCTGCGCTAGTGCGCCCCTTCAGGGCCCTTGCCTGGCTTTACCTTCTTGAAGGTCCACACAATGCCGACGCAGGAGAGGCAGAGGATCGCCAGCCAGCGGAAGACATCCACGAAGGCCCAGTTGGCGGCCTGCTGGCCAAGCTGCTGGTAGAGCAGGCCCTGCGCGGCGGGAAGGGAGTTGGCTGTGCCAAAGTGGCTCGTGACCGACTGCTGGGCCGCCCCGAGAGAGTTCTGAAACTGCTGCCCGCTCATGGGCACGTTATTGATGATCAGGTTCTGGTGGGCTATCGTGCGGCGCGTGAGCAGGGTCTGCGCCATCGAAATGCCGATCGAGCCACCGACGTTCCGCATCAGGTTGAAGATGCCTGAGGCGTTGCCGATCTTATCGTTGCTCAGGGTGCCATAGGCGGCGCTAGAGATAGGAACAAAGACGAAGGAGAGCGCAAAGCCGGTCAGCATGATGGGAATCAGCATGGTCGTCGGCGATATCTGTAGGGTGATGTTGCCAAAGTACAGTGTCGCCAGGCCGAACAGACCGAAGCCGAAGGTGAGCAGGTAGCGCGGGTCCACCTTGTTCGAGAGATAGCCGATGACCGGCATGCCGCAGATGGCGCCGACACCGCGCGGCGCGACTGCGACACCGGCGGTAAAAGCCGTATAGCCTAGCAACTCCTGGTAGAAGAGCGGAAGCACGGTGGTAGTGGAGTAGATGCCGACACCGAAGAGGAAGATCAGGATCGAGCCGATGAGGAAGTTGCGATCCTTGAAGACCTTGAGATCGACCAGCGGGTCTTTCTTGGTCCAGGAGTGATAGCAGAACCAGATGAAGGAGATGACCAGCGCGGCAACGGCCCAGCGGATCCAGAGAGCGCCAAACCAGTCGTCCTCCTGGCCCTTATCGAGTACGACCTGCAGGCAACCGGTCCACACGATCAGGGTTCCCAGGCCGATGTTGTCGAATGGTGGAGCCTTCTTGTCCTTGATATAGCTGGGATCGTGCACGAACTGGTTGATCATGAAGACAGCCAGGATGCCGATCGGCACGTTAATGTAGAAGGCGTATCGCCAGGAGTAGGTATCGGTCAGCCAGCCGCCGAGGGTTGGCCCGATTACGGGGGCAACGACCACGCCGAGAGCGAAGACGGCCAGAGCGGCGCCACGCTTCGCAGGCGGAAAGCTTTCGAGCAGGATGGCCTGCGAGAGCGGCTGCAGCGCGCCACCGCCGGCTCCCTGGATGACGCGGCCAATCAACATAAAGGCCAGGGTGGGCGCTGCGCCGCACAGAAAACTGGCTATCGTGAAGACGATCACGCACGCGACCAGGAAGCGCTTACGGCCAAACTTCAGCGAGCACCAGTTCGACATGGGCAGAACGATAGCGTTGGCCA
>CAXTJC010000401.1:0-3451 GCA_964244225.1 uncultured Acidobacteriaceae bacterium | reverse complement strand
ACGAAGATTACGGCGGTGGCGCCGCATTGCAGCAGCCCGTTCAAGAGCATCGCGGCCAAGAAGAAGCTGACGATCATTGACGTGGTGGCGAGCCGGATGCTGATGTCGCATGGATACCTGAAGGCTGTCTTTGATGTCTTTGACAAGTTCAAGTGCGCGATCGACATGGTTTCAACAAGCGAGGTGAGCATCTCACTCACGGTCGACTCGAATGAGCGGCTGCCGGAGATCTGCGAGGAGCTGGGGCGGATCGCGGATGTGAAGTATGAGGGGCGAAAGGCGCTGATTTGCCTGGTGGGCGAGGATATTCGCGGGCACAACGGGATTGCGGGGCAGGTGTTTACGGCGGTAAGCCATGTCAATCTGCGGATGATTTCGCAGGGGGCGAGCGAGATCAATATGAGCTTCATGATCGACGAGGATGATGTGGAGGAGGCGGTGAGAAGTCTGCATCGCGCGTTCTTTACAGAGCCGGATGCCACGGTGTTTGATGTGAACGCACGGAAGGCTGTGGCGGAAAGGACGGCCGCGACAGCGTGAGTGCTGCCCGCAATTTGCGGGTACGAGTAGAACAAGCAACGGCGAGATACAGGGGTCTCTCCACTCCGCCGCGCGAGAAAGCTGCGCGGCTCCAGTCGAGATGACGGCTTCAGTTTGGTGAGTTCGAAAGAGGGAGTTGTTTACGATGCGTGTTCTGGTGTTAGGACAGGGAAAGACGGGAAAGCTGGTTGCGGAGGTGGCGCATGAGCGCGGCCACGGCGTACATGTGCTTGACGCCAAGGAGAATCGCGAGGCGACGGCGCTGACGCCGCCGTTTGTGGCTGGGTTCGATGTGGTGATCGACTTCACGATGCCCGAGGCGGTTGTGCAGAACATGCGGGCGTGCCTGGCGACGGGCGCGCGGATGGTGATCGGCACGACGGGCTGGTATGCGCGGTTGAAGGACATGGAGGCTCTGGCGGAGCGCAGGCAGGCGGGTCTGCTGTATGGAACGAACTTCTCGGTCGGCGTGCAGGTGATGCTGGAGCTGGCGGGCACGATGGCGAGCGCACTCAAGCACGCGGGCTACACGTTTCGTGTGGAAGAGACGCACCATACATCAAAGCTGGATGCGCCGAGCGGAACGGCGATCACGCTGGCGGATGCCGTGCGCGCGGCAGCGGGTGCAGAGGTTCCGGTGACGTCGAAGCGCGAGGGCGATGTTGCGGGCGAGCATGTACTGATCGCCGAAAGTGACACGGACCGGTTGGTGCTGACGCATACGTCTGTCTCACGGCGGGGGTTCGCGGAGGGTGCGGTGCGGGCGGCGGAGTGGCTGGCAACGCGGCGTGGGACGTTTGACTTCAAGGATGTTTACAAGCAGCTTTAGGTAGCTGCAAGGGCCGCTCAATAGCGGCGAGGGAGTGAAGGCTTATGGCAACGGCAACGGCGACGGCGGTACAGAACACGACGAGTGCATTCAGCAAGCTGACGTTTGAGGAGAAGCTGGATCGGCTGGCCGAGGTTGCAGTGAAGATCGGACTTAGTCTGCGCGAGGGGCAAGAGATGCTGCTGACGGCGCCGATGGAGGCGCTACCGCTGGTGCGGCGCATCACCGAGCATGCGTACAAGGCGGGCGCGCTGCTGGTGACGACGTTCTATGGTGATGACCCGTCAGTGCTGGCGCGGTATAAGTATGCGGGCGATGCGAGCTTCGACTATGCGCCGGAGTGGCTGCAGTCGGCGATCGCGACGGCGTTTCGCGGAGGTGCAGCGCGGATGGCGATCGCGGGCGCGAATCCGGCGCTGCTGGCAGGGCAGGATCCGGCGAAGGTGGCGCGGGCGAACGTGGCGGCGAGCAAGGCGTCAAAGCCGGCGATGGAGCTGATCACGCGGCATGAGATCAACTGGACGATCGTGGCGAGCGCGACACCGGAGTGGGCGAAGCTGGTGTTTCCGGATGTGGCGCCGGATGTGGCCGTTAGCAAGCTGTGGGAGGCGATCTTCAAGGCGTCGCGTATCGACGGCGACGATCCGGTCGCGCAGTGGAAGGAGCATGGCGCGCGGCTGAAGCAGCGGGTCGATCTGCTGAATGCCAAGCGATTTCACTCGCTGCATTTCAAGTCTGCTGACGGGACAACGGACTTGACCGTTGGTCTTGCCGACCAGCATCTTTGGGCGGGTGGCGGAACTACGGCGGGCAATGGCGTGTACTGCCAGCCGAACATACCGACTGAGGAGTGCTTTACGACGCCGCACAAGGATCGCGTGAACGGCGTGGTGCGGGCGTCGAAGCCGCTGTCGCACCAGGGATCGCTGATCGAGAATATTACGGTTCGGTTTGTGGGTGGGAGAATTGTCGAAGCACATGCGACGGCGGGCGAGGATGTGCTGAACCGGCTGATTGCTACGGATGAAGGCGCGCGGAGATTAGGTGAGGTAGCGCTGGTGCCGCACTCGTCGCCGATTTCGCAGAGTGGGATCCTGTTCTGGAACACGCTGTTCGACGAGAATGCGGCGAGCCATATTGCGCTGGGGCAGGCGTACTCAACGTGCCTGATTGGCGGCGGGAAGATGGGCGACGAGGAGTTGGCGAAGCTCGGGGCGAACTCGAGTTTGATCCATGTGGACTGGATGATTGGATCGGCGGCAATTGATGTCGATGGTGTAAGTGCGGATGGCTCGCGCGAGCCGCTGATGCGACAGGGTGAGTGGGTTTAGGCGGTAAAAGATGATGCAGCTGCGAGGATGTGGGACAGCGCTGGTGACGCCGTTTACGGCGGACGGATCGGTGGATGAGGCGGCGCTGCGGGCGCTTGTCGCATGGCAGATCAAGAGCGGGATCGACTTTCTGGTGCCGTGCGGGACTACGGGCGAGGCCTCCACGCTGACGGAGGCGGAGTGGCTGCGCGTGGTGTCAGTGGTGATTGAGGCAGGAGCGGGGCGGGTGCCGGTGTTTGCCGGATGCACGCACAACGCGACGGCGGTGGCGGTGGAGCGGGTGAAGCAGTTGTGTGCGCTGCCGGGATTGACGGGCGTTCTGACGGCGAACCCGTTTTACAACCGGCCGGGGCAGGAAGGGCAGTACCAGCACTTTCGCGCGATTGCGGAGGCTACGTCGCTGCCGGTACTGCTCTACAACATTCCGGGGCGAACGGGGGCCAACCTCGAGCCGGCGACGGTGGCTCGGCTGGCGCAGATACCGAACATTATCGGCATAAAGGAGTCGAGTGGAAGCGTGATGCAGATCACGGAGGTGCTGGCTTCGGTGCCGCAGGGATTTGCGGTCTTTGCCGGAGACGACGGCATGGCGCTGCCGGTGCTGGCGCTGGGCGGTGTGGGGCTGGTGTCGGTGGCGTCCAATGCGTTTCCGCGGCAGGTGGCGGCGCTGGTACATGCAGCAGAGACGGGGCGGTGGGATGAAGCGCGAGCGCTGAATCTCCGATTCTTTCGGATCATGCAGGCGCACTTT
>CAXTJC010000400.1:0-3474 GCA_964244225.1 uncultured Acidobacteriaceae bacterium | reverse complement strand
CTCAGTGCGGCCATTGACCGCGCGATCGGCCTGCCTCAAGTTTGACGAGACAACATCGCAGGCCTGTCTCAACGTCCGCCCCACCCGGCTGACGATAAAATGACCCCAGCATGTCCATCGAAACAAACCTCACACAGCTGCGGGAACAGATCGCTGAAGCGTGCCACCGTGCCGGACGGGCAGAGACCGAAGTGGGGCTCATGGCGGTCAGCAAGGTGCATCCGGCGGAGCGGCTGATTGAGGCGTATGAGGCGGGGCAGCGGGTGTTTGGCGAGAACCGGGTGCAGGAGCTGCAGGCGAAGGCGGAGGCGGTGCGCGGGCTGGCGGGGGCGGAGTTTCATCTGATCGGGCCGCTGCAGAGCAATAAGACGGGCAAGGCGGCGGAGCTCTTCGACACGGTGGATACGGTTGCCGAGGTGAAGACGGCGCAGCGGCTTTCGACGGCGGCGATGGCGATGGGCAAGCGGCTGCCAGTGCTGGTTGAGGTGAAGCTGTCGCATGAGGAGTCAAAGCACGGGGTGGGGCCGGCCGAGCTACCGGAGCTGCTGGCGGCGATCGGCGGCCTGGAGGGCCTGGAGATACGCGGGTTGATGACGGTGCCGCCGTGGGATGAGGACGCGGAGGTGGCGCGGCCGTACTTTCAGCAACTGCGGCAGCTGCGGGATGAGTTAGCTGACAAATATCCGGGGCTGCGGGAGCTTTCGATGGGGATGTCGAACGATTTTCGGGTGGCTATCGAGGAGGGATCGACGGCGGTGCGGGTGGGCACGGCGATCTTTGGCTCGCGGCCGAAGCGGGCGATGAATGAGGACGGAACGGCCGCCGGCGAATAGTTACTCCGGAGGACTTGAATTAAGGAAGCCCTTCAAAGAGTTTCGTCATCTCAACATGTAGACCGGGATGGCACGAAGAACGCTCGCGGCGAGTGTGGTTAGGGACAGGTTTCCAATGGCTAAGGTGATGGAAGTAGCGGCAGAGAACGAAATCGATGTGGTGGAAACAGCGAAGGTCGAGCAGACGATCGACGATAAGGGCATAGGGGACCGGATACGGCGGCTTCGGTTGAAGCGGTCAATGGGCCTGGTGGAGCTGGGACAGCGGACGGGACTTTCGGCGAGCTTTCTGTCGCAGCTGGAGACGGGCCGGGTGATTCCGACGATCCGGAACCTGGCGAAGATCGCTCTGGTGTTTGAAAAGGACCTGGCGTACTTCTTCCGACAGGACCGCAGTGTGAGCTTTCGATCGTTGAAGAAGAGCGATCGGGTACGGCTGACGCGCAATCTGAAGGACGGCTCGCGCTTCATCTCAGAGAGCCTGAGTTCGCTCGTACCGGATAGCCGGCTGATTCCGTGTCTGGCGGAGTTTCGGCCGGGTGAGGAGAGCTGCGAGTTTACGCCGAAGATTTTTCCCGGCTTCGAGTTTATCTATGTAATGGAGGGGTCGCTGTGCCTGACGACACCGACCGAGCGGCAGCTGCTGACGAACGGCGATGTGGGCTGGATTGATGGGCGGACACGGCGGCAGTACATGACCACGGGGGATGAGGGTGCGAAGGCGATGATCGTGACGTTTCCGCAGGAGTAGGAGATCTGAGATTACGGGCGAGAGGAGCCGGCACGGACAAGGATGAGGATTGCCAGTAGGGCGACCAGGCCGGCTGTAAATAGACCACCCGTCGCCGCGGCCATTGCGAGCTGCGGCGATGCTGTCTGGTGTTCAAGAGCCATCTTCAGGATGAGGTGGTCGGCGGCGTAGCCACTAGTCGCCGCGGCAAGCACGACGATAGCGGCGGAACCGACGACTCGGGAGCGTGAGGACACTGTAGGGCCTTTTTCTGGGTGCTGCGGAATTATGGCTTGCCGCTGAAACTGATAGCTTGTCCGAACGAAAAGCAGGTTCCTCGTGTTACTCGGAATGGAAGAAAGAAAAGCAAAGGAATAGATATAAGTGCCTTATAGCTAGTCTGGGACCTGCCAGCCGACGCCGGTTTGCGCGAGGGTAATGGTGGCGGTGCCAGCCGCGGAGACTGCCTTGGCTTCTTCGGGGTAGGCAGCCATCACGCCGGATGATTTGGCCCAGACGGGCGTGTCCTCAAGGCTGTAGGTGTAGGTGACCTTCGACTCGTTGAAGCCGCTGGCGGCTTTGGCGGGGGGCGTGGAACTGGTGATCCCGGTGACGTGGCGAAAGCCGTAGCAGAAGCGCGGTGCGGACTTCTGCCCGTAGTCCGAAACGCTGTAGCGGGTGATGTGGATTGCGGGCTCGGTTCCCTTCTCGAGCAGCTTGTTGGCGACGAGGGTGTCGAGCTGACGGATCTCCTCCTTGTCGGATGTCTCGTAGGGGAAGCGGAGGGCTGTCTTGTAGAGGCAGTCGGGGTGATCGGCGAGAAACTTGGCGAGGCCCTTGGTGAAGTTTTCAGGGGTGGGGTCCGAGGGAGAGTGGCAGCCGCCGAGAGGGATGGCGGCGAGGGAGCAGCCGAGCATGGTCGTCAGGAGCTTTGGGCTGATTCGCATGAGGATGTGATGCCTTCCTTGAAGATGAGTGTAGTGGCTTCGGCTGGTTGGAGCGGATTGCTGGTGCAAAGAAGAAAAGATAGAAACAACAGAAGATCCCTACGGGACGACAAACCTAAAACGCGGGATGACAACCTGAGAAAACTCTGATTAGGTCGAAAGATATAGCCGGTCCGAACAAAAGCAGGTTCCTCGTGTTGCTCGGAATGGAAGAAAGAAAAGCAAAGGACCTGAATAGAGTCTTCCGAAGCTTGATCGGCTACTCCCACAGCCAGGCGGCTCCGCGAACGCCGCTGGCGTCGCCATGGAGCGGGCGGACGATGCGGACGTCGGGTGCGGGGCCGAAGGTGTAGGTCTGGATGAGCAGGGGCAGGTTGCGGTAGAGGCGCTCGACCTTGGAGAGGCCGCCGCCGAGCACGATGATGTCGGGATCGAGCACGTTGACGATGGTGGCGAGGGCGCGCGCCATGCGGTTTTCCAGCCGATCCATGGCGGCGACAGCCTGTTGGTCTCCGGTCTCGCTGGCGGCGACGATGGCGGGGCCGTCGAGCGGCCGCTGGGTTTGATGGAAGAAGTCGCGCATCAAGCCGGTGCCGGAGATCCAGGTTTCGAGACAGCCGTTCTTGCCGCAGTAGCAGGGAGGGCCGGGCGTTTCGTCGATGGTGGGCCAGGGCAGCGGGTTGTGGCCCCACTCGCCGGCCAGACCGTGCGGGCCATTGTGCGGCCGGCCGTGAAAGACCACGCCACCGCCGCAGCCGGTGCCGACGATGACGCCGAAGACGACACCCGCGCCGGCGGCGGCGCCGTCAGTGGCCTCTGAGACGGCGAAGCAGTTGGCGTCGTTGGCGCAGCGGACGGGACGGCCGAGTGTCTGGCTGAGGTCGCGCTCGAGCGGACGGCCGGTGAGCCCGGTGGAGTTGGCGTTTTTGACCAGCCCTGTGGACGCCACGATGCTGCCGGGTAT
>CAXTJC010000399.1:0-3482 GCA_964244225.1 uncultured Acidobacteriaceae bacterium | reverse complement strand
CCCCGCCCTCCCTCCTGCCCTCCTGCCGTCACCTCTTCGGTCAGAATGGCAACGCTCGCGGCGACGATCTCATCGCCTTCCTCGTCAGCCTCAACACCGGCGACACAGCGCAGCACCTCCGCGACGAGCAGGCCTGGTCACCCGCGGCAAGCGCCGTCCTCCACGCCGCGCCCTCCACCGGCGCCGCCGTCTTTCAGACCTACTGCATCACCTGCCACACCGCATCGGGCGCCACCCGCACCCGCTGGCAGACCGGCTTCCGTCGGCTCCCCCCCAACCTCCTCTCCGATCCCCTCCAGCACGTCTCCCGCGAGGCTTCCCTCAGCGAGCGCCGCACCCAGCTCGCCCGCATCGTCAAGTTCGGCCTCCCCGGCACCGACATGGCCGGCCACGAAGTCCTCTCCGATACCGACGTCGCCTCGCTTGCCCTCTGGCTTGCCAACACCGTCGTCACGCCACCTTCCACGGCGTCCGCTCAGCATCCAGTACATCCCTTTTCACACTAAAGGAACAACGCCATGAAACTCTCCCTCCCTCTCGTCGCTGCCGCCCTTTCCGCACTGCTCGCCCCGCTCGCACACGCGCAGCAGCAGGTCTTCACCATCGCCCCCGACACCAGCACCGTCGACTTCACGCTCGGCGGCTCCGCCCACGCCACCCACGGCGCCTTTCATCTTCAGAAAGGCGCCATCACCTTCAGCCGCACAGCTCCCGCCATCTCCGGCCTCGTCGTCGTCGCCGCCGGAAGCGGCAAGACCGGCAATGACAAACGCGACGAAAAGATGTCAACCGAAGTCCTCGACGCGCCCCACTTCATGGAAGTCACCTTCGTCCCCAAAAGCTACACCGGCGCCATCGCTCCCACGGGAGACTCCGTTATCCAGGTAACAGGCGTCTTTACCCTCCACGGAACCCCTCACGACCTCACCGTACCAATGAAGTTACATGTTGACGGCGCGGCCTGCACCGCCAGAACCACCTTCACCGTGCCCTACGTGCAATGGGGCCTGAAAGACCCCAGCATCTTCATCCTCAAGGTCGCCAAGCAGGTCGACATCGATCTCGACCTGGTAGGCCAGCTTGCCGAAGCGCCTTCTCATTAAAGAATCCTTGAGAAGTGTTCCCAACGGTATAGATCTGTCCTCTCGACCGGAGCCGGGGCTCCCGGCGAGCGCATCTGGCTCGCTGGGGTGAGAACGAGATCGTCTCTTCGTCTCGCGCAGTGGAGAGACCTGCAGCATGCTCGTACCGGCTCCGACGCGATTCAAGTTCTAAGCAGGCTCTGATCAAGTCCTTTGCTTTTCTTTCTTCCATTCCGAGCAAAGCGAGGAACCTGCTTTTTGTTCGGACCAGCAACTACTTCTCCTGAACAAGAAAGGTCATCTCACCGAATCAGATTCCAGTGCAAACGCAACAGACCCTAAGCCATCAGCATCTCCGGCGTAATCGGCGTACTTAGCAGCCGCTTACCCGTCGCGTTATAGATCGCATTCGCAACCGCCGCCGCCGCGCCCGTAATCCCGATCTCGCCGATCCCGCGTGCGCCCAGCTCATTGAACTTCGTATCCGGAATGTTCAGCGCCATCACATCGATTGTGCCGATATCCAGATTTACCGGAACATGGTATTCCGCGAGATTGTTGTTCACCGACCGCCCATTGCGCGTGTCAATATGCGTCGACTCATGCAGCGCCAGACCCACACCCCACACCACCCCGCCGATCAGCTGGCTCGTGCCCGTCTTCTCGTTCAGCAGCGTGCCCACATCGTAGACGCCGGTGATGCGCCGCACACGAACCATCCCCAGCATCTCGTCCACCGCCACCTCCGCGAACACCGCCCCCCACGAGTGCGCCGCGTACTGCTCGGCGTCCTGGTCCTTCTCCGCCGATCCCATCGCGCTCACCGGCAGCCCACCATTCCGCGCCAGAAACGCTTGGAAGCTCTCGCCGCTCTCCGGCTGCCCCTTCCGGATAAGTCGCCCATTCTGGAAATCGATCTGCTCCGGATCGACGCCGAACAGCGGCGACCCCTTGTCCGCCGCGCTCGCCGTCACCAGCTTTAGCTGTGCCTGCTTCGCCGCCGCCTGCACCGCCGGCGTCACGCTTGCCGCGGACTGCGATCCGCCAGAAACCGGCGCCTTCGGCAGCAACGAATCGCCCAGCTTCGCATCCACCATGTCGATCGAGAGATGCAGCGTCGCTGCCGCCACCTGCGCCATGATCGTGTACGTCCCCGTCCCCAGATCCTGCGATCCAGACGCCACCGTCACCCGCCCGTTCGGCTCGAACTGCACCATCGCCATCGCCGCCGACCGGTTCGCCCCGTAGGTCGCCGTCGCCATACCCATCCCGATCAGCTCGTGCCCGCCCTTAACCGACCGCGGCTGCGCCACCCGCTTCGACCACCCAAACCGCTCCGCCCCCTGCGCATAGCACTCCCGCAGATGCTTGCTCGACCACGGCTTATTGTTCGTCGGATCCTTGTCCGCATAGTTCTTCAGCCGCAGCGCGATCGGATCCATCGCCAGCTTCTCCGCCAGCTCATCCATCGCAACCTCCAGCGCGAACGTGCCTGTCGCCTCGCCCGGCGCCCGCTGGAACGTCGGCGTTCCCACCGTCAGCGGCACCAGCCGCTGCGTGGTTGAGATCGCATCGCTCGCATACAGCATCCGCGTCTGGCTCGACGAAGGCTCCGTAAAATCCTCAAACGTCGACGTATGCGAGTGCACATCGTGCTGCACCGCCGTCAGCGTTCCATCCTTCTTCGCGGCCAGGATGATGTGCTGCTGCGTCTGCGGCCGCGCACCTACCGGCCCGAACATCTGCGGCCGCTCGAGCACCAGCTTCACCGGCCTGTCTACCTGCCTGGACGCCATCGCCGCCAGCGCCACATGCGACCACATCGAGCCCTTCGAGCCAAACCCGCCGCCCGTAAACGGACAGATCACCCGCACATTGTCATCCGGAAGATCGAACGTCTTCGCCAGCGTCTGCTTCACGCCGGAGATGTTCTGCGTAGCGTCATGCACCGTCAGCTTCGCCCCGTCCCACTGCGCGATCGTCGCGTGCGGCTCCATCGGGTTGTGGTTCTGCACCGGCGTCGTATAGATCTGGTCGATCTTCACCTCGCCCGCCGCCATCCCCGCCGCCAGCTTGCCCTCACTCAGATCCGCCGGATCCTTGCCATGTCCCGCCGCGTGTGATGTCCCAAACCCCTTCTCAAAGTCCAGCGTCGCCGGCGCGCTCTGGTACGTCACCCCAATCAGCGACCCCGCATAGATCGCCTGGTTCAGCGTCTCCGCCACTACCACCGCGATCGGCTGGTTGTTGTACTTCACCGTGTCGTCCTGCAGCAGTGAGAGTACCCGGCCCGCAGGCGGCTTCACCCCGGCCTTGCCGCCGTTCGGCAGCTTCTTCGCGTTCGCCGGTGTTATCACCGCCAGCACACCGGGCGCCCGCTCCGCCGCCGCCATATCCATC
>CAXTJC010000398.1:0-3488 GCA_964244225.1 uncultured Acidobacteriaceae bacterium | reverse complement strand
CGTCGCCTCCACACTCAGGGCCGTTCGGTTTGTAACCCCCACCTTGCGCATGAGACGACCCACATGAGCCTTCACCGCAGAGGCGTCGATCGCAAGCTCAGCCGCAATCTCCTTGTTGGACGAGCCCGTTCCCAGCTTGCGCAGCACATCCTTCTCCCGCGGCGTCAGCACCGGAACCTTCTTCTCCTTGCGCTGCTCCGCCATCCCGCGATCAATCAAGCGCGCCAGTACCTTTCGCGGAGCCCACACCGATCCATCCAGAACAATCCCGATCGCCATGCGAATCTCCGGCTCCGACGCACCATGCGTCAGATAACCCTTCGCGCCCGCACCGATCACCCGCTCCACATACGCCGGATCTTCCTCAAGCCCCACGACAAGCAGACGAACGGACGGCTGTACCTTCTGAAAGGCGTCAATCAATTCAAACAGAAGTTCGGTGCATGTGGCATCGATCACGATCAGCGCCATACGCTTCACTGCTTCGGTGTTCGTCTCATCGAGCGGCACGAGGTCCACGCCGGCTTCGGCAGGAAACATTGCTGTCAGTCCAAGAAACCGCAGCGGATCCGTCGCGACGATCCCGAAGCGCTGTCGCGCCATGTCCTTCTGATGCGTCAACGTCAGGCAACCTCACAAGCGAATGGAAAAGTTCGGATATGACCGCCGCATCAAGCCGGACTGGCAGGCGCGGTACGATTCTCAGCCAAGACGCCGCGTCTACAGCCAGCCTTACGCGGCTGCATCTTCGCACGTCTATAGCTTTGGCAGCACGATTCCCTGCTGATTCTGGTATTTTCCACGCCGGTCCGCATAGCTCACCTCGCACGGCTCATCGGACTGGAAAAACAGAATCTGGCACAGACCCTCGTTCGCGTACACCTTCGCGGGCAGCGGAGTCGTATTCGAAATCTCGAGCGTCACATAGCCTTCCCATTCCGGCTCGAACGGCGTCACGTTCACAATGATCCCGCAGCGCGCGTATGTACTTTTGCCCACACAGATCGTCAGTACATCCCGCGGTATTTTAAAGTATTCAATCGACCGCGCCAGCGCGAATGAGTTCGGCGGCACAATCACACTCGGCGCTTCAACCGTGACAAACGACCGCTCATCGAAGGCCTTGGGATCAATGATTGCGCTGTTTACATTCGTAAAAATCTTGAACTCATCGGAGACCCGCAAGTCATACCCGTAAGAGGAAAGCCCATACGAGATCACACCTTCGCGAACCTGCTTTTCACTAAACGGCGAGATCATCCCGTGCTGCATGGCTTGCTCGCGAATCCATCGGTCACTCTTAATCGCCACAGTCCTTCATCCCCGCAATCTTCTGAAAAATGCTGCTCCCGCATTGCACATCACGATCGGCAACACCGCGTAAACATCCCTTCATTGCCCGCAGATCCTGCGAAATCGCTCTTTCGTTGACAACAGAGAGGTGAGTTTCTAACATCACGGTACTACACGCACCGGTCCCCTCCCCCCGTTACGGAATCCAGAGCGAAGGATCCTTACTCAGATGATTAAGCAAGACCTGATACAGCGGGTTGTCGAACGCACCGGACTGCCGCGCACCAAGGCCGAAGCAGCGGTCGATGCCATCTTTGAAAGCATGAAACGGTCGCTGGTTGAAGGAGATCGCATCGAGCTTCGTGGTTTTGGTGTCTTCACTGTCAAGCCTAGAAAGACCGGAATCGGGCGAAACCCACGCACCGGCGCTGAAGTCTCCATCGCCCCCGGCAAAGCCGTCCGCTTCAAGCCCGGCAAGGAGCTGCATCTGCTGACTTAGGCGCTACGCCCCCGTCAGCCCTCACATCAAACGAACCGCGTCTACATCCACCACCACCGCCCGCCGGGGGATCTCCCGCGCTTCGGCGTGCGCCAGCATGGCGCGCACAGCCTCTCCCAGCACCTTGCGTGACTCCGTCTTTAGCACAAAATGAAACCGGTAGATGCGCTTGATCCGCGAGATCGGCGCCACCGCCGGACCCAACACACGCAGGCTCTCAACCTTCACGCGCGCAAACCATCGCCCGAGTTCCGCCGCCCATCCCGCAGCCTCCTCCATCTGCTCGCTTTGCACGATGATATTTGCCAGCACGGTGAAGGGCGGATAGTGCATCCATCGCCGATACTGCATCTCCTTGGCGACCAAGCCTGAATAGTCGTGCCGCTGCGCACACTGAATGGCATAGTGCTCGGGATGATAGGTCTGCACCAGCACGCGCCCCGGCAGCTCGCCGCGGCCGGCCCGGCCCGCAACCTGCGTCAAGAGCTGAAAGACACGCTCTGCCGCGCGAAAGTCCGGCAGCCCCAGCGCCAGATCGGCCCCGACCACACCGACCAGCGTGACCCCGTGAATGTCGTGGCCCTTGGCGATCATCTGCGTGCCCACCAAAAGGTTGATCTCGCCTGAGTGCAGGCGTGTCAGCAGCCGCTCCATATCACCCCTGCCTCGCATCGTATCGCGATCCATCCGGCCAATGCGCGCGCCGGGAAACAACTCCTGCAGTCGCTCCTCGCCCTGTTGCGATCCCGCGCCGAGGTAGTACAGGTGCTCGCTCTGGCACTTCGGGCATCGCTCCGGAATACTTCGCCGCGAGCCGCAGTAGTGGCACTCCAGCCGCTGCCCTGGGTCAGCATGCAGGCTCTCGCCTACCTGCTTGTGAAAGGTCATCGAGATGGCACAGTTCTCGCACTCGATCTTCTCCCCGCAGCTACGGCAGATCACGACAAACGAGTATCCCCGCCGGTTTAGCAGGATAATGGCCTGCTCTCCGCGATCGAGTGTCGCCTGCGTCTCTGCCAGCAGCTGGCGCGAGAAGATCTCCTCCCTGCCCACCTCGCGAAACTCGGTCCGCATATCGATCAGCTCGACCACCGGCAGCGGCCTGTCCGCTACGCGGGTCAGCATCTCGATCCGCCGATAGCGCCCGCGCTCCGCATTCGCCCAGCTCTCAAGCGAGGGCGTCGCCGACCCCAACACCAGCACACACTCCGCCAGCTTCGCCCGCATCACCGCCACGTCGCGGCCATGGTAGCGCGGCGTCTCCTCCTGCTTGTAGCTGCCGTCATGCTCCTCATCGACGATCACCAGCCCCAGCCGCACCATGGGCGCAAATACCGCCGACCGCGTACCCACCACCACCCGCGCCTCGCCACGCCGAATCCTGTGCCACTGCTGCGCCCGCTCATCCGGCGTCAGCGCCGAGTGCAGCAGAGCCACCTCGCCGCCAAACGCCGCGAACATCTGCCCGGCCATCGCCGGGGTCAGCCCGATCTCCGGCACCAGCAGCATCGCCGACCTCCCCGCCGCCAGCGCCCGCTGCATTGCCGCAACGTACACCGCCGTCTTACCCGACCCCGTCACGCCATACAGCAGATGCGGCTGGAATCCGCCCTTCTCCTTCGCCGCGACGATCGTCGCCAAAGCCTCGGTCTGCGCCTCGTTCAATGCATGCTCGTGCGCACTCTTCTTTCCTGCG
>CAXTJC010000397.1:0-3492 GCA_964244225.1 uncultured Acidobacteriaceae bacterium | reverse complement strand
CTTGGTCCAGTACTCGGCGGCGAGGGCTGTGTTTGGCTTGCCGTTCACGTTCGCGCGGGCGACGGCGTCAAGCATGATGAGCATGTTGCCGGTCTCTTCGACGGGCATCTGATCGTCTTCGGTGGTTTCGCCGCCGCCGTAGGTCTGGCCGTTGGCGAGGGGGTAGGTGCCGAGGTCATGCGGCGCAAAGGGGAAGCGCCAGCGGTTGGGGAGCGCGACGTACTCCATCAGGGGGCGAAGCTCGGCCTCGAGCAGGGCGGGGTTGAAGAAGAGGAAGAGCGGGGCGGCGGGGTAGAGGACATCGACGGTGCCGATAGAGCCGTTGGAGGAGTTCTCCTTGCCGAAGACGAGGGGTTTGCCGTCGAGATCGGCGACAAAGCCGTGGGCGGCCCAGGCCTGACGGTAGGCGAGGATGCAGAGGTTGGCGTAGTTGGCGCCGGCGGTCTTGGTTAGATCGGCGGTAAGGGTGGTGTCGAGTTCTGTGCCGCGAGTCTCGAGGGCGGGCAGCTCGCGCTCAGCGGCGTCGAGCATGGCGGAGACGGTCTGACCGTTGCGCTGCCACCAGGGTTTCAGATTTCGCTCGAGGTACTGGATGGCGTAGCCCTCGGTGTAGGAGACGAGGAGGTGGCGGGTGACGGCCTGGTCGGCTACGGTGTGGAAGAGGAGTTCGGTGGCGACGTGGGCGTCGCCGCGGCCTACGACGGGGGAGGCATCCATGTCGTCGGCTTTGGGAAGGAGGCCGGTGGTGGCGAAGGCGCCATCGGCGGAGACGGAGGTGTTGCGGACGATGGCGGGGACGGGCTCCTCGGCCGTCGGGACAGAGAGGTGGAAGGAACCCCAGTCGATGCGGAGGCCGTCGCCGGAACGGTTCAGAACGCGCTGGTCGCGGGAGCCGACGGAGAGCACGGTTTGGGTCTCGGTCTCGTTGCGGGCGTAGGTGACGGCTTCGCCGGGAGCGTTGACGGCGATGACGGGGCCGACGTCAGTGAGGATGGACGCTTCTTTATGGGAGGCACCGTCGATGGACTTGAGGGTGTAGCTGAGATAGGTGACGGGGCGGGAGAGGATATCGAGGTCAGAGAGGATGGTGGGGGTGAAGAAGGTGAGGTCGAGCTGGACACCGCCGCCGGTGAAGCTGTAGCGGGTATGGGTTGGGGTGACGCTGTGGGCGATCTGCTGCATAGCGGGCAGCTCGCGCGGGCTCGCGCCCATGAAGCGCATGGTCTTGCCGTCGACGCGGAGGAGGCCGGCGATGGGCTGGGGCTTGCCGGTCCAATGGACGGTGTTTGAGGCGGTGAGGTCGTCGGTGTCGGACCAGATGGAGAAGTAGGGATTATGCGTGATGAGCGGGGTAGACGGGTAGCGGACTGGCTGAGGAGTTTGCGCGGCGAGCGGGAGGAGGGTGCACAGGGCGAGCGGGAGGAGGGCGGCGCGGAGGTGCTGGAGCAAGATGGATGGCCTCGGTCGTAAGTGATGTCGAGGACATGGTATGCGTTTTCGCGGGATGGTGGAAATTGCGCGGCAGAGGTGCGGGGCCTTCGGCCTCGCGGGAGTGCCGCGGCCGGCGCTACTGCGGAGCGGGGCCGGCGGGCTGGCTGGCGGGTGTAGGCGACTTGTGTTCCACCGCGCTTGACGAGCCGGTACGCAGTGCGAAGACGGCGATAAGGGCAAGCAGGACCACGACGGCGATGATGACGATGACGATGTAGTTTCTGGCGTTCATGCCACGATCGGGGCTGGTGCCTGGAGCGTCGACGGCGTTGCGCGGGTTATAAGGCATGCTGCTGAGATGACGGACAGGCGGAGAATGGCAGCCTGCGTCGGCCGTCTCGCCGTAGGATGGGTGGTCCACCGCCGGTTTTATTCCGGGAAAGACAATCCCTTTCAGAGAGTGAAACTGCTTTTACCGGAGACGAGCGCGGCTTCTTTTCATTGCCGGGAACATCCAAGGCGGGACGGGAGAACGATGCCATGAAGACGATCTTGATTACGGGTGTGAGTTCAGGCTTGGGAAAGGCGCTTGCTGAAGAGGCTCTGCAACAGGGTTGGCGCGTCGCCGGCACGGTGCGGAAGGAAGAGGACCGTGCGGCGTTTGAGGCGCTCAAGCCCGGACAGGCATTTGGCCGGATTCTGGATATGAAGGACATGGCCCGTGCGCCGGAGGTGGTGCGCGAGATTGAAGAGCAGGTAGGGCCACTTGACGCGCTGGTGAACAATGCCGGGTACGGGTTGTGGTCAACGGTTGAAGAGGCGCCGCTCGATCAGGTTCGCGAACAGTTCGAGGTAAACGTGTTTGGGCAGGTGGCGATGCTGCAGGCGGTGCTGCCGGGCATGCGGGCGAGGCGTGCGGGGCGCATTCTGAACATCACGTCGATGGGCGGACTGACGACATTTCCGCTTGTGGGCCTCTACAACTCCACCAAGTTTGCGATGGAGGGCATCTCCGAGGTGCTGCGGCAGGAGGTGGCGGAGTTCGGCATTCTGGTGACCGCGGTTGAGCCGGGAATGTTCAAGACGGACTGGGCAGGACGATCGCTGCGGCATGGGCCGGAGACGATTCCGGAGTATGACGGTCTGCGAAGGCGCGTGGCGGCGCAGGAGCTGACATGGAATGGCGATCCGGTGAAGGCAGCGAAGGCGATGCTGACGATTCTCGAAGATCCGAATCCGCCGGGACATCTGCTGCTGGGGACGATTGCGAATGAGCTGGTGGACAAGAAGCTGGAGGTGCTGCGGGGTGAGATCGAGGCGTATCGGGAGATGTCGGCGGCGACGGACGTGGGGTGAGGGAGTGGCGCTTTGCTCCAAGGGTAAAGTGAAATGGGGATTTTTTCCCCTTCGGCTTCGCTCAGGGTCAGAATCATGATAATGGGAAATTGGCAAGAGATATCTCCGCATCGGTCGTAACGATACAGCAAGGCAGATTCCGGGAAAAATTTAGATCGATAAGCGGGATCTTTTCTTCCCTGACGGTACGGCTTCCTTGTTACATGGGGGGGACGCAGTAAAGACCCGCCCTGAATTGGGCGGCAGTGTGCAGGGCTTGATTCCATGAATGTGCTATAGCATGGTATACAGCAGAGGTGGAGAGATGGCCCAGCTTGAAAAAGCCAAGGTGTTTATGAGCGGGAGGAGCCAAGCCGTTCGCATCCCGGCACAGTTCCGTTTCCCCAGCAGCGAAGTCTATATCCGACGCGACCCAAAGAACGGGGACGTAATTCTCTCTCAGAGTCCAGGCAGCTTGCGTGAGATCCTTGACGCCCTCCATAAGCTCGACATCTCCAACGATTTCCTCTCTCCCGCAGAACGGGAACACGCCCAGAGGCCACAGGAAAGAACCGGGCTTTGATATACCTTCTCGACACCAACATGGTGAGCTACATCGTAAAGGGCCGTTCTCTTGCGGCCAGTGACCAGTTGGCAACGCTCCCCGATAACGAGATCGCTGCCGTGTCGGCCATTACCGTTGCGGAGATTTACTACGGCCTCGCC
>CAXTJC010000396.1:0-3492 GCA_964244225.1 uncultured Acidobacteriaceae bacterium | reverse complement strand
ATGATCGAGCTGGCTGCGGAGAACGCGCCAGGCCGGACGAAGATCGGGACCACTAGCCGGGGCATCGGGCCGGCGTACGAAGACAAGATGCACCGCAACGGGCTGCGCGTGGTGGATCTGCTAAACGCGTCGCTACTGCGGACGCACATTAATAATGCGTGCCACGAGAAGAACACCATTGCCCACGCGCTCTTCGGCACCGAACCGCTCGATCCCAAGCAGATGTATGAGGAGTACGCGCGCGCCGCGGAGCAGCTGGCGCCGTTCGTTACGGATACGGCGGTGCTGCTGAACGATGCGATCAATGCCGGCCAGAAGGTGATGTTCGAGGGCGCACAGGGCGCTCTGCTCGATATCGACCATGGGACGTATCCGTTTGTGACCAGCTCCTCCGCGACTGCAGGCGGGGCGGTGACGGGCACAGGCGTTGGACCGACGAAGATTGGAACGGTGATCGGCGTCACCAAGGCGTATGTGACACGTGTAGGCGAGGGGCCGTTCCCGACGGAGATCAACGACTCCTCCGCAGAGCTGCTGCGTGCGCGCGGGCAGGAGTACGGGGCCGTGACCGGGCGGCCGCGGCGCTGCGGCTGGCTCGATCTGCCGCTGCTGCGCTACTCGAACATGATTAACAGCACGGAGTGGCTGGTCGTGACCAAGCTGGACGTGATGGACGAGTGCGCCGAGATTCCGGTCTGCACCCACTATAAGGTTGACGGCAAACTGACGGATACAATCCCCGCCGATATGCGCGGCTTCGACTCGATCGAGCCTGTATTTACGACTCTCAAGGGATGGAACTCTTCGACCGAAGGCATCACCGAGTTTGACAGATTGCCGCAACCCGCGCAGGAGTACCTGAACTTTCTCGAGGGTGAGTCCGGCGCGAGGATCGGCATGGTCTCGACCGGTCCAGACCGCGACCAGACGATGACGCTGCCGGCGTTTGAGGAGACTCTTACCGCCTAACGAGGATGGTTTCCGCCGTTTGCGGACCACTATTGCTTGCGGGTCTACGCTTCGTCTCTAACCGGACTTCTTTGCAGGTCTTATGATCAGTTTTACCGTTCGTCTGCGCTTTCGCGATACCGATCTGGTCCACGTCCGGGAGATCCTGGAGGCGCTCACGCAGGCCTCACGGCAGGAGCCCGGGTGCGTGATTTACGTTCCGCACTTTGTCGAAGGCGAGCCCTCTACGGTGCTGATCTACGAGCAGTACCGGGATGAGGCGGCGGCCGCTGCCCATCGCGAGACCGATCATTTTCGGCGATATGCGGTTGGGGGCCTGTATCAGCTTATGCTGGACCGCCAGGTAGAGACCCTCTCCGCTGTCTGCTGACGGGCTGAAGCTTCCGGAGTGGGTATGCGGCATACCACAAAGGTGGCTTTGACGTGCTTCTCGGGGGCGGACTAGTATCCGGGTAAATCGATGTTTCAGCCCGCGACCATTCCGTTGCATCATCGCAGCCAGTCTTTGGGTCTGCTCTTCCTGCTGTGTCTGGTGCTGTCGCCCGCTTCAGCACACGCCTGGCAGGCGAAACGGGATGTGAAGCGCCAGATTGAGCAGCTTGAGATGCAGTGGCGAATGGCTCAGCTCTCCGGCGATGTCACGACGATGGACCACATGCTGGCGGAGGACTACGTTGGCATCACGATGACGGGCCAGGTCACGACTAAAGCGCAGCAGGTGGCGAGGCTGCGAAACCATGTCCTAGTTTTCACCCGTCTTGACGTTCAGGAGATGAAGGTTAAGCTGATTGGTCAGGTTGCGATTGTGACAGTCAAGGCCCGTGTCGAAGGCACCAGCGCGGTTAAGCGAATCGACGGAGAGTACCACTACACCCGCATTTACCATCAGCTGGCTACAGGCGCCTGGAAGATCACGAACTTTGAGGCGCGCCGGATTCCGAACGGGCACCGTCGTGGGGCGAATCTTGTGCCGGCGAGCGGACAGGCCAGTTAGCCCGTCGCAATACTTAGAAGTACGTTCAACTGCTTCAAATAAGTTAGTTTGTGACTATCACGCCGTAAGCGGGTGAGGATTTGACATTCCTCTTCCTGAACGCGCTTCAAGGCCTTCGAGTGGCTCCCGAACATTCAATGCAAGGAGCCGGCGGTGAAGCGAGCGTGTGCCCCCCGTCAGAATGGCGTCTTCCCCTTCCCGTTCACTAATACGCTGCAGTTTTTTCTGGAGGTGCTGATCGCGATCGGCCAGTGGCGACTGTTCGCGCATGACGACGACATTTGACCGACTTGATAATGCGCGTGGCATGCGCGGCAATACCATATCAAAGCTAACGGGGAGACTCACTTCGATCGCCATACGTGCCTCTATTGAGAATAGGAGATTCTTTACTCTTTCTGTGTAGATGTTTGCAGGTCATGCGAAGTTGCTTCCGTTTCAATCGCTTGCCGCAGCTTATGCCATGTTTCACGGGGTGTCTCGGGCAGAGTGCGGGTGTCGGCGGTCGTCATGAGAAAGCTCCCGTCGCCGGTCCATCGCGGTAGGCCGTGCAGATGCAGGTGACCAGCGACACCGGCGCCGGCAGCCTCGCCCAGATTCATGCCGAAGTTCAAGCCGTCCGGGTTGTAGCATCGTCGCAGCCAGGTCTCGGAGCGCTGAGCCAGCGCCATCAGCTCCCGGGCAGTCACGGTTGATAGAGCAGCGAGGCTGGCTATGTGACTGTACGGTAAAATCATGAGGTGGCCGGAGTTGTAGGGAAAGGCGTTCAGGCAGACGAAGCAGGTGGTCTGCATGAGCAGGATTCCCGCGGCTCGCTCTGCATCGGCCGCCGGCATGCCCGCGGCCTTGGCCCACTGAACAGAAGCCAGCATGTTGCAGAAGACACAGGATGTATCGTCCCCCGGCCAGGCATTTAACTCCTCCGGAACTCCCTTGCGCGAAGCGTTCTGTCCGGTTATGTAATCGAGGCGCCAGGGCGTCCAAAGTCTATCCATGCGGCCAGTATAGGGGCGCTTGATAAGCGGGATTGCGATGTGCCTGCCAATGGTGGTTGACGTATCGACTTAAGCGTCATACTCTTTCTAGTGAGCCCCTGCGTGTGGGATCCCAAGTGCAGCTGCTCCTCTGCTGGAAGTACCTCATTCCTGACCGACAAGTCGACGACGTAGACGATTGAAACGACACCTTAATTGGGTGGCGGACGATCTTCTGACGATGGCCTGCCTATGGAATGAATCTTGGGTCCCGGAGCACGCATCAATCATGGTTGACCACCATAATCCTGAACACACCGAGAGCAAACCCCTGAACACCGAACTCGAAACCCTCGCGCCCGAAGCGACCGAGCCCACGGCTCCGTCTCCTGACTCCACCCACAACCAGCCGTCCGCTCCCATCCAGACCCACACTCCGGGGCAAGAAGAAGCCGGCAGCTCGAACCCTCCCTCCGATACCGGCCAGCTCGATTCACTCAGCGCGGGTGCAGAGGATGAGGTCGACTATGACTCCGCCGACTTCGCCGCGGCCCT
>CAXTJC010000395.1:0-3496 GCA_964244225.1 uncultured Acidobacteriaceae bacterium | reverse complement strand
CGGCATCGCCGCCAGAACTCGCACACCCTCCGCCAACAGGTCATACACTATCCAAACGATGATTCGACCCGCCTGCCTCCTCTTCCTCGCCTCGTTTCCTCTCTCTGCGCAGACCACCGCGCATCGCACCGCGACGGCCGTCCGTAAGTCCGCCCCAACGACCTCTACCTCAACGGCCTCAGCCGCCGCCAGCAAGGCCGACAATCCGCCCGGCGTCCCCTCAGTCACCACGCCGCCCAAAGCCCTTTACACCCTTCGCTACGTCGATATCGTCACCGGCACCGGGCCCATCGCCGTCCCGCAGAAGTTCTACACCGTCAAGTACACCGGCTGGCTCACCGACGGCACCAAGTTCGACTCCTCCTACGACCACCCCGGCCAGGAGCCCATCACCTTCCCCTACGGCGCCCACCGCGTCATCCCCGGCTGGGACACCGGCTTCACCGGCATGCGCGTCGGCGGCAAGCGTCGTCTCTACATCCCCTACCAGCTCGCCTATGGAGAGGCCGGACGCGAAGGCGCCATCCCGCCCAAAGCCGACCTGATCTTCGACATCGAGCTCGTCAACTTCGCCGACGCCGCGCCCGCTCCCGCTCCAACCCCCGCGGATCCAGCAGCCTCCCAGCCCGGCGCAGCCACACAGCAACCAGGTTCAGCCGCTCCGCAACCCGGCTCTACTACCACCGCACCGCCCGATGCTCCTTCGGCCCAGCCATCCAGCGCGAATCCAAAATAGCTCCAAACCATCTCACACCTACGTGCTCACTCGCCTCAAACCGCTCGCGCCCTACCTCAAGCGATACTGGCCCAGCTTCGCCTGGGGCGGGCTCGCGACGCTTCTCTACAACTGCTCAAAGGTCCTCATTCCGCTCATCATCATCCGCGCCATCGATGACATGCGGCACGGCCTCGATCCAGTCCACATCCGCCATCAGGCCGAGCTTCTCCTGGCGGTCGCCGCTTCAAGCGCCCTCTTCCTCTACATCAATCGCCAGGTCGTCATCGGCGCCTCGCGCGAGATCGAATTCGACCTCCGCAACGACCTCTTCGCCAACCTCGAACGCCAGTCTGCCAGCTTTTACCACACCCACCGCACCGGCGACATCATGGCCCGCACCACCAACGACCTCGCCGCCGTCCGGCAGCTGCTCGGCCCGGCCATTATGTACTCCGCCAACACCCTCGTCTTCACCGCCGCGGCCCTTCCCTTCATGCTGCGCATCTCGCCGCGACTGACGCTCTTCGCCTTCGTCCCCCTGCCCATCGCCAGCATCCTAGTGCAGTACTTCGGCAACCGCATCCACACCCGCTTCGAGCGCATCCAGGCCATGTTCTCGGAGATCTCCGCCAAGGCGCAGGAAAACTTCTCCGGCGCCCGGCTCATCCGCGCCTTCGCCCAGGAAGAGGCCGAGATTGCCAGCTTCGAGCAGGCCAACCTCGAGTACATCGGCCGCTCGCTCCATCTCGTCCGCCTCATGGCCATGCTCTGGCCCACCCTCGAGTTCGTCCTCGGCCTTTCGCTCATGATCACCCTCTTCGTCGGCGGTCACGAGGTCCTGCGCCACCACATCTCGGTCGGCCAGTTCACCGGCTTCATGATCTACATGGTCCAGCTCACCTGGCCCATGATCGCCATCGGCTGGGTCGTCAACCTCTTCCAGCGCGGCACCGCCTCCGTCATCCGCATCGACGAACTCCTCAAGCAGCAGCCCTCCATCGCCGACGACCCGGCGCTCCACGCCCCCAGCACCTCCACACACACCGGCAGCAACGCCCCTTCGTCTGCCTCCTCCCCTTCATCGGCCTCCTCCCCTTCGCCGTCCTCCTCCCCTTCGTTATCCTCCCAAGAATTGTCATCCTTCGCCGCAGGCGGAGGATCTGCTTCTCCGCCACAAAACTCTCACCTAGACCAGCCAAAGCCCTCCATTCAAGGCGAAATTGCCTTCCGCGATCTCAGCTTCTCCTACCTCCCGGACACACCCGTCCTGCGCCATGTCTCCCTGTCCATCCCCGCCGGCAGCTCGCTTGCCATCCTCGGCCCCACCGGATCCGGCAAGAGCACCCTCGTCGGCCTGATCGGCCGCCTCTTCGACGCACCCGACGGCACGCTCCTGCTCGACGGCAGACCGATCCGCTCGATCCCCCTCGACGAGCTGCGCCAGGCCATCGGCTTCGTCCCGCAGGAGACCTTCCTCTTCTCCTCCACCATCGCCGAAAACATCGCCCTCGGCATCCCCCACGCCACCGAAGCCCAGATCGAAGCGGCCGCGAGCACCGCCTTCATCGCGGCCGAGATCAAGGAGTTCCCCGCCGGCTTCGCCACCGTCGTCGGCGAGCGCGGCGTCACCCTCTCCGGCGGCCAGAAACAACGCTCCGCCATCGCCCGCGCCATCATCCGCGACCCCAAGATCCTCATCCTCGACGACGCCCTCGCCTCCGTCGACACCTACACCGAAGAGCGCATCCTCTCCGCCCTGCGCGAGGTCATGGCAGGCAGAACCACCATCCTCATCTCGCACCGCGTCTCCACCGCCCGCAACGCCGATCGCATCGCCGTCCTGGTCGACGGCAGCATCGTCGAGACCGGCACCCACGACGAGCTCCTCGCCCACGACGGCTACTACCGCGCCCTCGCCGAAAAACAGCAGCTCGAAGAAGAAATCTCAGTTACCGCCTGAGCATCTTGCTCCGTTTGTCATTGCTGATACGTCACGTTATCGCGTGTCGCGGATACTTGCCACCCTACGAGCCAACTAGCCATCAGAGCACGTCGCGCAGAGTTACTTCGTAGCTCTTCGATATACCGTTCCGCCGGACTTGCAGGTGGAGCACCGTTCCGACTGGCTGCTTGAACAGCGGATCACTAGGGTCATTGACTGGTCTGTTCCCATCTATCGCGACGATCCGATCGCCCACCTTTATCCCAGCGATCTCTGCTGGGCTGCCGGGAAAGACGGTTTTCACCTCGTCGGATTCCGCATTGTAATCGACGATCATTCCGGTACGATTGAACACCGAGGGCTTTTCCCAGGCAGCGGTCTTTTGTAGATACATGACGGCATGCGAACAATCCACGGTAACGACAAATCGACTCAGGACGTCCTGCCCGATGTTGCCGGCGAGTGCTCCGTTATAGCTATCATCGACCGTCTGCAGCCGTGCGACCGGCTTACGGATTCTCAGATGTCCTAGCTGGATAGTTTGGAGACGCACAAACCACGCTTCGGGCGATGGGCCGCCAAGACCCTTGCCGTTGTATCCGCGATAGCGTGCTCGAAGCGTCTCTACCAAGTGGTGGTTGTTGACGAATCCTGCGTTTAGGAAAAGCCCGATCTGATTTCCTGAATCGAGCAGAAACCGGCCGCGAATGCCGTCAACCTTTGCCTCAACATCTACGCCGTTACCGTTCTGATGCAGGAGCAGCGGTAGCGAGTCGCCATGCCCCGCATAACGAAATGTTTGCCCGTTGAAGAAAGTCAGCTGATTGTGTTCGAAG
>CAXTJC010000394.1:0-3498 GCA_964244225.1 uncultured Acidobacteriaceae bacterium | reverse complement strand
TCTCACCGGCGCCGGCTGGCAGATGACCATGCCCCGCATGGAAACGCCTTCCGTCGCAAACGCCATCGTCCTCGATCGCGACTCCTGGCATCCCCTCGGCATGGAGACCTCTGAGAGCTTCGGCATTGATCTCACCGGCGCCCTCATCGACCACGACGACCTCCTCGGCGCTCCCGGCGACTTCTATCGCGACCCCCTCTTTCGCGGTGGCGCCATCCGTTTTGCCGCCGTCCAGGCCGGCGCCATCCTTCGCCTCCACCATCTGTTCGTTGAATGGTTACAATCCCGCAACCGCACCGACGACCCCTACCAGATCGCACGCCTCGGTGAGATCGCCCTCGGCGCACAGGAGGCCACACTCTGGATTGAACATGCCGCCAACCTCGCCGAGACCGGCCTCTCGCTTACAGCCGACACGCTCGCCGCCGAGCGCATGGTCGACTGTGCCAACATGACCCGTCTCGCTATCGAGCGCATCGCCACCCCGCTCATGCAGCGCATCATCGCCGGCATCGGCGCCCACGGCCTTCTGCACCCGCACCCCTTCGAGCGCATCCTCCGCAACCTCACCATGTACCTTCGCCAGCCCGCCCCCGACCAGACTCTCGCTGACGTCGGCCGCGCCTCCATCCGCAACAGCCATCTCCGCTCCACAGGCGCCGAGAGCGGCCTTTGGAGCCACACCGACTTCATCGGCTCCCTCCCACCCTCCTACTTCGATGACGTCTACGCCGCCTCGCCCGACCCGTGGAATTTTGAGACCAGCGAGTACGAGGCCGGCAAATACCAGGACACCCTCGCCCATCTCCCGCGCCCTCGCTATCGAAACGCCCTCGAGATCGGCTGCTCCATCGGCGTCCTCACCCGCCAGCTCGCCGGCCGCTGCGATGCCCTGCTCAGCATTGATGTCTCTGAGCGTGCCCTCGACATCGCCCGCACCCGCTGCGCCGATCTCCCCTACGTCCACTTTGCTCAAATGCACATCCCCTACGAGATGCCCGACGGCTGCTTCGATCTCATCGTCCTCTCCGAGGTCGGCTACTACTGGCAGCGCGAAGACCTCGAGCGCACCGCCAGCCTCCTCGCAGCACGACAGCCAGCCGGCGGTCAGCTCATCCTCGTCCACTACACACCTGTAGTTCCCGACTACCCCCTCACCGGCGACCAGGTGCATGCAATCTGGCTCGATCGCGCGGAGTGGCGTTCCCTCGACCGCACTCGCGCCGACCAGTACCGCCTCGATCTCCTCGAGCGTTGCCAGTGAGCAAGCGATGTCTACCTGGTTCTCACTCCATAGGAATCTGCTGTTAGCTCAGCATGTAGCTTCGCCGGCACATCCGCAAGATCCATGCGTCTCGCCCGTTCCTCCGCAATCATCACCGCAATCCACTCATTCACCTCTCTCACGCATCCCTCGCTCTCCCCCTGAAACGTCTCTGCCATCAGCCGGTCGCAATCCACCGCCGCCAGAAACTCCCCCAGCCCTCCGGATCGAACTCGTTCCGCAGCCATCCTCGTCCGCCAACCCGCGGTGTACTCGGAGATGTATGTAACCTCGCCGGTAACATAAAAAGTCCGCAATTGTCGCAGCGTTCGAAAGCGATGCCGCAACCACGCCGCCGACAGCACCCGATGCTCCATACCTTCCTCATGCATCCGTTGCCAGCAGCGCAGCTGACCCGCCAGCCCCGTCGCAATCCGTCCATCCAGCCGCGCCGACGTGTACACCACCACCGCAGGCTCATGCCGCAGCCGCGCATCGACCCGCCGCAATCGATCCACAAACGCCACGTCCTCCATCTCCGCCAACGCCGGCATGCCACCGGCGCGCGCATATATCTCCGGTGTGCACCCGAGCGACGCCCCGAAGTGCTCCAGGTGCCTCGGCCACGCATCCCCGATCTGCGGATCGAACAGATCCTCCATCTCTGCCACAAGATACTGATACTCCCGATCGCTCCGGTACGCCTTTCGCACCGCATACGGAAGTGACTCGTAATCGTTACAAATCAACCGGATCTCTCCGCCCACCGCATCCGCGCCTCTCTCCATCGCACAAAGATTCTGTGCAATCCAGTCCGGAGTCGCATAGCTGTCAGAGTCCGTCGAAAGAATCGCGCATGTCTCCCGGCATGCCGCCAGCCGCGCCCATGCCGTATCCATCAGCAGCCGCCGCACCGTGCCGATGTGCGCCGTCTCTTGCGGCAGCTCCCGCTCGCAGCAGGAGAGCCGCATCTCCGGATGCACCCGCTGCCACGCCTGCGCCACCGCCGCCGATTCATCCGTACAGTTGTTCAGTAATAACAAAACCTCGAAGCTCGACCTCGCCAGCGGCCTTCCCGCGAGATCCACCTGCCCTGCCAGGGCATCGAGCGTCGCCGCCAGCGAGGCTTCTTCGTTTCGCACAGGCAACGCCACCACCGCTCTGCATCGTGGATCCGCAACGCCCGCTACCAGGACCTCCTCCGGCGTAAATCTCATCGCAGCCCGTCGCTTGACTTCAAGCCGGACGCGCACCACGCCGCGTTTCCCCAGAGCCGCTCCCGCCCCCCATACCGCACGCAAAACTCCGCAATCTGGTCGGCAACGTCGTCCGCAATCTGTGAGTCGTAGCACAACGACAGCCGTCGCTTCCGTGCCACCGCCGTCTCACAGGAATCTTCAGCGGTTACAAATACCGGCTGCAGCTCCTCACTCAGAGCTGCCGCCGTTGCTTCAATCGTCTCCATAGTCCCAAATCGCGCCGCATACGGCAGATCCTCGTAGAACGCCATCGGCGTCTGCCACGGCAACCCAGAAGTCAACATCGCCTCACGTACGGTCTTGTGGTCCACATGCGACCCCATAGCCAGCGGAACGGCCAGCGCATCTCCGCCCAGTGCAGCGACCGCCTTCGGCACCTTCATCATCGCTTTGTCCTCAGGATTCACCTGCAGCGCGCACACCTGCTCCAGCCCCACATGCAAACGCAGCGGCGCATCCTTCATGTTCAGATCGGTCATCCTTAGCGTGCCGGTGCCGTACATCTTCTGCCAACTCCGGTCCTCCCGCAGCCGCAGCGCTGTCACGCGCAGCAATCGGTCGTTTGAGTGAATAAACTCGAACTCCGCATGCGGGGCGTAGTCGCTCCGCGTAAAGCAGTTCACAACGTCCACGGTATGGCCGGCATCCAGCCACGTACCGATACTTAGCCCCAGCGAAAAAGCCGCGTCATCCCGATGCGGCGACAGCACAACAATCTTCAAGCTGTATCTCCAGAGAGCCCGCGATTCTTCTATCTTCATCGCGTAGCCCCGCTCCATTGGAGTGCTGCATCGCGCGCAAGGTGGTATGTAGCTATAACCAAACCTGCACGCTCTCTATGGCACTAGACCCCTTGACGTTCCGTCTTGATGCCGTGCATCTTCTCAAGGCACGTCGCGGTCAGCGCGGTCCATCCTGTCTGATGGCTCGCTCCGACACCTCTTCCCGTGTCTCCGTCGAAGTACTCGCTGAAGA
>CAXTJC010000393.1:0-3503 GCA_964244225.1 uncultured Acidobacteriaceae bacterium | reverse complement strand
GCTACTCCATCACGTCCGTCTCCTATGACTTCGACAATGACGGCTGGCCCGATATCTATGTCGCCGTTGACTCCCAGCCCAGCATTCTCTTCCAGAACAATCACGATGGAACCTTTACCGACATCGCCGTAGGTGCCGGCTGCGCCTACAGCGACGGTGGCCACGAGCAGGCCGGCATGGGTGTTGCCGTCGCGGACTATGACTGCGACGGGTGGTTCGACATCTTCAAAACCAACTTCGCCGACGACATTTCCAACCTGTACCACAACAACGGCGACGGAACCTTCAGCGATGTCGCTTTTCCAGCCGGGTTCGGCGTGAACCAGCAGTACGTGGCCTGGGGCTGCGGCTTTCTCGACTACGATAACGATGGCTGGCCGGACCTGATGCAGATCAACGGCCACGTCTATCCCGAGATCGACAGCTACCACTTCGGACAGACCTTCAAGAACCCGCGCCTGGTCTATCGCAATCTGGGTAACGGCCGCTTCAAGGATGTCTCCGCGGAGATGGGACAGGGCATCAGCGAACACTTTTCAAGCCGAGGCGCCGCCTTCGGCGACTACGACAACGATGGCGGCATGGACGCGCTCATCCTGAACATGAATGACGCTCCGTCGCTGCTGCACAACGTCGGCGGCAGCAAGGCCAACTGGATCAAACTCAAGCTCATCGGCACGCAGTGCAACCGCACAGCTATCGGCGCACGGGTCCGCGTGACGACAGGCAAGCATACGCAGATGGATGAGGTGCACAGTGGCGATAGCGTGATGTCGCAAAGCGATCTGCGGCTGCACTTCGGTCTGGGATTGGCGCAGGTTGTGGACGTCATTGAGGTCAAATGGCCCACCACGCAAAAAATAGAGCAATTCACGCAGGTCAAGGCCAACCAGATCCTCACTATTCGTGAAGGAAACGGCATTCTTGCCGCAGGCAAAGCCAGGCCGTAGAGCATTTCTCCTGATGCTGTGCCGCTGTTCGATTGCAGTGGAGACCATTTTCCTTGAGAGAAAATGGTACAGGCTGATACGGCCCGGGGTACACCTTCAGGAGAAATGCCGTAGTGCAGCCCTACGGCGTCGCCGGCGTCTTGCCTTCGAGCACCACCAGAAACTGCTTCACCTGCCGCCGCTGCTGCTCGACCGCATCCGCCTGTTCCTTCTCCAGCCGATCGTGCTCCTGAAACTCTTCTCGAGCCTGCTTCGCGTCTCCCGTTCGGTCATAGACGACGCCCAGCCGATAGTGTGCCTCCGCCAGCCGCGAATCATTCTCGATAGCCTTCTGATAGAAGCCGATTGAATCCGGATACCTGCGTTCAGCAAACGAAAGAATGCCGAGTTGGAGATACGCGCCAGAGTACTTCGGATCAAGTGCAACAACCTTCCGCAGTAAGCCCTCGACACGCTGCCGATCGGAGGCTGAGGCCTGCTTCTGCAAAACCATGGCATAGAAGTAGACGGCATCCGCGCTCTCCGGTTGCAGCCCCATAAAGCGCTCCAGCTTCGCTTGCACACACGAGAGCGGTGTTGGGCTGGCTAGTGCGACCTTGCTTAGAAACACATACGGCTCAGGGCTCGCAGGGTTCAGATCCGAGGCCTCGCAGAGCCGCTCGGCCGCCTCGTCATACTGTGCGCCGGCAAACAAAGCAGCGCCCCATCCCGTCTTCATGCGCGCCGAGGCCGGGTGCTCTTTCACGCCGGCCGCAAAGACCTCCGCTGCCTGCCAGATCGCACGGTGGAGCAACAACTCCGATCCCCACACAAAATAGTTCGTCTCACTCGGCTCCATCCGGGCTGCGCGCTCCTCCTGCTGCACGGCTGCAAGCGAATTCCCTAGCGCCTCATCCACCTCGCCGGCCACACGATGAAACGATGCCGTATCTTTCTCCGCAAGCGCACGCTGCACATGCTGCCGGGCCCGCGTGAAGTCGCCCAGACCCTGGCAGGCAAGAGCGAGGTCGTATTCGTCATCAGCCTTGCCTTGGCTCAGCTCGGAGGCTGCGAGCAGAGGCGGCAGGGCTTGCCTGTACCGTATCGAATGGAGGTAGTACTCACCCAGCGCATGATTCGCCGCATAGCTCCGCGGCGCGGCGGCAAGAGCGCTACGCAGCCTCGCCTCCATCGCGTCGTCAACAGGTCCGCGCGCCTTTGTATCAGCCGTTATACCGTTCGCTCCCGGCGCCTTCAGCGTAAGCGTCTCCCGCGTCAGGTCCTCGCTCGTCCGCAACGTAGCATCCGATCCGTGGCCGCCCACCGCCGTCCAATCCGTCACGCCGGCAACGCTGAAGTTCGGCTTATCCGAAAACTCTATCGCCTGATCCGGCGCAGGTGCGGCGGCCTTCCGCTGCGCCTCCTGCGCAGTGCCGAAGCACCCGCTGACAGCGCTCCAGGCAACCACCCACAGCACCATCGCCCGAACCCGCCGGCGGTGTACAACTGCGGCCTTAATCGTCTCCAGCATCTCGCTGATCGTACGTCGACTTGCACTGACTGTAAAAGGTGTCCTCTCAACCCTAATACAGCACCTTCAAGGAAAGCTGTATCTGCCGCGAGGTTCCGGCCGTACGGCTGATCAAGCCAAAGCCGGAGCCAGTCAGGATATTCGCGGGTAGGCCGAGATTGGCGATATTGAAGACATTGAAGAACTCCGAGCGGAACTGCAGGACCGCGAGCTCACCATGGCCGCGATGCCCGAGCGGTGTGTCTTTCATCAGGGAAACATCGAAGTCATAGTAGGCCGGTCCGCGGAAGGAGTTGCGGCCCAACGTGCCGAAGCGGCCGGAGTTCGGACCGGTTCCGTTGGGCAGATTGATCGGGATCGAAAAGAAGGATGCGGCATTGTCAGCGCCGCGGCCGAAGTAGTCCTCCCGTCGCGGCCTGCGCGCGGAAGACAGCGCGGGCCTGCCGATCGCGTCCGGGCGATCCACGCCGCCGGCCCCAACACCCGTCTGCTGCACGCCCGAGTACACCGTAAAAGGCGAGCCGCTGGTGACGGTCGAGATGCTGACGACCTGCCAGCCGTTCGTAAGCTTCCTGGGCAGCGCATGCAGGCTGTCAAAGGCTTCCAGGTGAAGCTCCTGCGCCGCGCTAAGGGTAAAAACATGCGTCGTGTCGAACGTAGAGGGACCGCGCTCGGTATGCGTGTCAAACGGATTCTGCGGGCTGGGAAACGTGACCGAGCCGACAGCGCCGGGGTTCAGGCTTGCCGAGGCCGAGCTGGTATCGTCGATCGACTTCGAAAACGTGTAGCTGGCCTGCAGGCCGGGGCCGCCATGGCCCGTAGTGCCGCCAAGCGACGCCTGCAGCGCGTGATAGGTGGAGTGAGACGACGCCGTGACCAGTTGCTCCGTGCCAAAGCCGCCGATCACCTTTCCGGCTGCGTCGAAGCGCGTGAAGCGGGCAAAGGCCGGGTCGGCCCCGGGATAGGCATTCGGAAAGCTGACGCGCGGAAGTCTCCACGCACTGTTGCCGATGTAATTGAGATTTGCGGTGAGCCCGCCTATG
>CAXTJC010000392.1:0-3506 GCA_964244225.1 uncultured Acidobacteriaceae bacterium | reverse complement strand
GGGGCGTAGCAAGCGCGATAGTTGCAAGCGGAGCGGGGCGCTGGATTGCGGCAGACCCACTCTGGCGATCGGCGTCCAGCAGGGCGAGCTCATTGGCCATGACGAGCTCGGCGATGGAGAGATTCTTGCCTGCCGCAAGCGAGAGCAGCTCGTTACCGCTCGAAAAAGAATACGGAACGACGCGCGAGCTAGCGGCGACCGGGGTCTCGGGACGAAACTCGTCCGCGGAGACGATGAAGCCGCCACCGATGGAGTAAAAGATAGCCTCATGAAGGAGAGCCGCCTGGCCGTCGAAGGCGGAGAGACGAACACCGTTGGGATGGGTGGGAGTGCCGGGCGGCGGATACATCTGGTCGCGCAGGAAGAGCAGGTCCTGAGACTCGAAAAAGCTGATGGGATAACTGCCGCCCAGCACCAGCCGGCTCTCGCGGCGGATGGTTGCGAGGAGATCATCGATCTGTGAGAGATCGACCGTATCCGGCGCCTGTCCGGAGAGCCCGAGCAGGATGGCGCGATCTGTGCCGTGGCCAAGACCGGTGAGTGCGAGCGAGCCGAAGAGCTCTACGCAAACCCGGGCGGTGCGCACGAGCCGATCGGCCTCAGTGAGCTCATGAACGAAGCGCAGAGCGGCGCGCATGGGGCCGACCGTGTGAGAGCTCGACGGGCCGATGCCGATCTTGAAGAGCTCGAAGACGCTGGTGTTCACAACTTCATTCTAGGCTCCGGATCGGAGCGCTGGCATGACCTGTCGAGCCTTCCGTGGCTGCGGCTTTCGAGTCATGCCGCAGCAACGCGGGTCTGGCGGCTCAAAAGAACTTACTGGATCTCGGCAAGCGCGGCTGTGAGTTTCTCGCGATCCATGGGGATGCAGTAGGCCGGGGTGTCGCGCTCGAAGCGACGGCCCTCGGCGAGCGGGCCGGCGTCCACGGTGTCGAAGCCGAACTGGTCGTAGATCCCGGACACGAGCTGCTTGGCAGCCGCGTCATCGCCCGCAAGCGGGAGAGCTCGGCGGCCAGGCGTTCCGGCGGGTTTTCCGTCGCTGTTCACCTGATCGATGATGATAGCGTTGAAGGCCTTCACGATCTTCGACGCGGGCAGATGCTTTTGAAGGAGCTCGGACGTGGTCGTCTCACCGCGGTCGAGCTCGGAGATGGCGCCGTCGCGATCGGGGTAGTAGTTGTCGGTATCGAGGACCACCTTGCCGGCAAGCGGCTGAACAGGAACAGCCTGATAGCTGTGGAGCGGGACCGCCACGATAACGATGTCGCCGAAGGTGCCCGCCTGCTCGGCTGTGCCCGTCTGGCACTTGAGCATCATGGCCGTGGTGTGCAGGGTACGTGGATCGCGGGAGTTGCTGATCATAACTTCATGCCCGTGTTTGGTAGCCGCCTGGGTAAGCGCACGGGCGACGTAGCCGGCGCCGATGATGCCGATCTTCATGGGATAGCCTTTCCGCGCGGCTGACAAGTGGCAGGCGCGAGGATAGGATGCGACTCGCCCGATGCTCGATCCAGGATGGCCTGCGGCGACGCAACGGGGACGTGACGGAAGAGCATCGGCACCGGATGAGGGAGCCTTGCTGCAACGCAAGTGGGACGCGATACGGCAGCAACCGGTGCTATGGTCGAGCGGACGCAGACGACACAGCGTGGGCCTCACGGGGCAGAATCGGGCGAACGCAAGCATGCTCTTCAAGACGCAGTCAGCGGCGGTCTACGGGATCGACGCGAACATCATTGATGTCGAAGTAGATTTTTCCGGGGTCAAGACGTCGGAGGAGGTCTTCAACACCGTGGGTCTGCCGGATGCCGCCGTGCGCGAGAGCCGCGACCGGGTACGATCGGCCATCAAGAACTCCGGCTTTGATGTTCCCCCTACGCGCATCACCATCAATCTGGCGCCCGCGGACTTGGAAAAAAGTAGGATCCGGCTTCGACCTGCCGATCGCCATCGGCATTCTAGGCGCTTACGGCGCGCTGCATACCAAGGAGCTGGACGACTTCTTGATGGTGGGCGAGCTCGGCCTCGATGGCGGTCTGCGGCCGGTGCAGGGCATGCTGCCGATTGCCGTGGCGGCCCGTGAGCGCGGCATCCGCAACCTGCTGATTCCGGCCGCGAATGCGCGCGAAGCCGCCGTCGTCGAAGGCGTAAAGGTATATCCGGTGCGGCATCTGCTGGAGGTTCGGGAGCTGGTTAACTCAGTCTCCATGGGCGGGATTACGGCGAAGCCGCTCGCGCGCGAGCCGGCCGACCTGCTGGAGGCCTTGGAGTACGGCGGGCCAGACTTCAAGGATGTGCGCGGGCAGCACATGGCAAAGCGAGCGCTTGAGGTTGCCGCCGCGGGCGGGCACAACATTCTAATGATCGGGCCGCCGGGCTCAGGCAAGACCATGCTGGCCAAGCGGTTGCCGTCCATCCTGGCGCCGCTCGAGTTCGAAGAGGCGCTCGAAACGACGAAGATCCACTCGGTCGCGGGCGTGCTCGATCGCGAGCAGGGCCTGGTACGGCACCGGCCGTTTCGCTCGCCGCACCACACCATCTCGGACGCTGGCCTGATCGGCGGCGGCATGATTCCGCGCCCAGGCGAGGTGAGCCTGGCACATAACGGGCTGCTCTTCCTCGACGAACTGCCGGAGTTTCCCCGTAACGTGCTGGAGGTGCTGCGGCAGCCGCTCGAGGATGGCACCGTGACGATCGCGCGGGCGGCCATGAGCCTCGAGTTTCCGGCGCGCTTCATGCTCGCCGCGGCGATGAACCCGTGCCCCTGCGGCTACTTCAACGACAAGAGCCGCGAGTGCATGTGCACGCCCCCCATGATCCAGCGCTATGTCAGCAAGGTGAGCGGGCCGCTGCTTGACCGCATCGATATTCACATCGAGGTGCCGGCGGTCGAGTACAAGGAGCTGCGCGGCGGCCAGGCGGGCGAGAGCTCGGCCGCTATCCGGGAGCGTGTGGTGCGGGCGAGAACGACGCAACGCCAGCGGTTTGAGGCGGCCGAGGAACGGACGCGCGGCACTGCCAAGGGAGCGGCGCAAGCCGTCTTTTCGAATGCCCAGATGAGCTCGCGTCAGATTCGCGTCTTCTGCGAGTTGAACTCGGATGCGGAGCGGATGCTCGAGCGGGCCATGCAGCAGCAGGGGCTGAGCGCGCGGGCGCACGATCGCATCTTGAAGGTAGCGCGCACGGTAGCGGATCTGGCGGGAGAGCCGGAGATCGGTGTCCGCCACATCGCGGAGGCGATTCAGTACCGGACTCTGGACCGAAGCTACTGGGCATAGCCGATGTCGCCGGACGAATCTTCCAAAAGCCGTATGTGGGTGTGGAAGACAGTTCCAAAATAAGTATTGACCCGATTTGTCATTGGGGTTATTTTCCTACTGGGGCCGTTCGATGGCCTCTCCGTTTACGAAAGCGGGTCTTCCTGGAAGCGTCTAAGTCCTACGAACGATTGATCGAAGTACCAGAAGGAGAGATCGTTCCCTGAGGAGTCTGCGGACAGGCAAAGG
>CAXTJC010000391.1:0-3508 GCA_964244225.1 uncultured Acidobacteriaceae bacterium | reverse complement strand
GTAGGTGGCCAGGTGAAGGGTGGCGTAGACGAAGGCGTAGAGGCCGATGAGGCGGCGGAAGCGGACGAGGAATGCGAGCCGGGTTGAGAGGCGTCGCGCCGGAGTAATGGCGAGCGAGCCGAGCAGGATCCAGAGAGCCCAGTTGCCGGTGAAGTGGGTGATGTAATTGACCGGGTCGGCGTTGAGCGCGAGCGTGCCGTTGCGGAAGATTAGGAGCAGCCAGGCGAAGGGCGCGAGCAGGCCGAGATGCAGCACGGTCTTGAGGGCGAGGATGGCTTGCCTGGGCATAGGAATGCAGAACTCAGTGTAGAGGGAGTTTGAGGCCAAGGGTAGTTCGAAACAAGCAGCCTCTGCCAAGGAAGATCTGATATCTAAAAGAGCTTTTCTCTTTCAAAATGGAGATCACATCTGATCCGAACAAAAAGCAGGTTCCTCGCGGTGCTCGGAATGGAAGAAAGAAAAGCAACGGACTTGTTCAGCTCTCCCGAAGCCGCGGCACGGTTCCGACTGGGATGAAAACGGGTTGCGGCGAGGTTGCGTTGGGCTGGGTCGCGGCGAAGTTGCGATAAAGCAGGCAGGCGCGCTTAGGAGAGGGAGCGGCGGTCGCGGGCCCTCCGATTGTGGCGGATACGACGAGTCTTCTGGATGCGGTTCCGTTGCGCGGTGCTGTCGAGGTGTCTCAGGATGTTGAGGTAGTGCCGGCAGAGCAACAGAGGGAGAGCGCAGGCAAGCGCGAAGGCGGCATCGATCCATCGCCAGAAGACCGGGATGCCGCGGAGAGGACCGGCGATAAAAGCGAGCAGAAGCAGGCCGCCGCAGCAGATGAGACCAAAGTTGATGACCCATTGATTGCGGACGGGGCTGCGATACGGGCCGAGAAAGAGGATGGCAAAGAGGATGTGCGCGAGGGCGAAGCCGTCGGTGAGATAGGCAAGAAAGGGCGCGCTGATGGCGTTGGCGGCGAGGGCGAGATGGACACGCAGAACCCAGTCAAAGAGGGGCGTGCCGGCGCTGAAGTGCGCGGAGCGGGCAAGCAGGTTGAGCAGGGCTTGCGACTCGCCCACGAGCGGAAAGGAGGCGATCCCGCTGAGCAGAAGGCCGGCCATGACCAGGGCGATGCAGAGGCGAATGCGGGTGAGAAGGGCAGAGCTTTGGGGAGGGCTGACCTGGGGAAACGAAGGCATGGTGTGTGGGATGCGTGTGGTGGATAGCGGAGAAAAATGGTGGTTCCGGGAGAAAGATAACGGTACGTCGCTTCGCTCCGTGGTTAAAAGCGAAATGCGGGGATTCTTCGCTGCGCTCAGAATGACAAACCAAAAAACGGAAAGACAACAAAAAGAGAGGAAAGACAGCGGGAAGATTGCAGGAGCTGCGAGAAATGGCGTTAGTAGTTTTTGCGCAGGTCCATGCCGTTGTAGAGGCTGGCGACCTGATCGGAGTAGCCGTTGAACATCTGGGTGGGGACGACGTGGGGGAAGGCGGAGGCGTCGATGCGGCGCTCGCGGGCCTGGGACCAGCGGGGGTGATCGACGGTGGGGTTGACGTTGGCATAGAAGCCGTACTCGCCGCTGCCGATGTCGTTCCAGGTGGTGCGCGGCTGCTTATCGGTGAAGTGGATGCGGACGATGGACTTGCCGCTCTTGAAGCCGTACTTCCAGGGGATGATGACGCGGACGGGTGCGCCGTTCTGGTTGGCGAGGGCGTTGCCGTAGGCGCCGAAGGTGAGCAGGGTGAGGGGGTTCATGGCTTCGTCCATGCGCAGACCTTCGGTGTAGGGCCAGTCGTAGCCGCTGGCGGCGTCGGGCATCTGGTGCTGGTCGTAGAGGGTGGTGAACTGAACGTATTTGGCGGAGGGCAGGGGCTCGCAGAAGTTGATGAACTCGGAGAGCGAGTAGCCGTCCCAGGGGATGACCATGGACCAGGCCTCGACGCAGCGGTGGTGATAGACGCGGGACTCGATGGGGCGATAGGCGAGGAGGTCGTCGATGCCGACGGTCTGCTGCTTTTTGACCATGCCGGTAACCTTGATGGTCCAGGGCCGGGTGTGGAGGTTTTTGGCGTTGATTTGGGGCTCGCCCTTGTCGGTGCCGAACTCGTAGAAGTTGTTGTAGCTGGTGGCTTTTGACTCTGGGGTCTGCGGGTCGGAGACGGTGTATTTGCTGGGGATGGTCTTGAGTGCGGAGGCGGCGTGGACGGAGCGCGGGTGCAGGAGGCCGGGGATGGTGTGCGCGAGGGCGTAGCCAGCGGCGGCGGTGAGGCCGGTGGTGGCGGCTCCGGTGAGGAAGCGGCGGCGGGTCTGGCTGGCATTGTGGAAGGCGGACTCCGGTGTGATCTCGGAGGACTTTGGCTCGGGGCCTAACTTGCTTGTGTTCCGGAGGTGCATGATGTCGATTCCCTTCCCGGGCGGCGTGGGCGCGGAAGGCGCCGAGGCTTCGCTGCCGGATACCGCTGTCACTTAGTTAGACGCTGTGGGCAGGGTGGCGGATTGAGGATCGCGCGGCGCGCCGGGCAGATCGTTGCGACGCAGCAGGAAGAGGACGGTGCCGACGAGGATGAGGGCGAAGGCGAAGAGGAGCTCGCGGGAGAAGTTGGGGCGGGCGAAGAGGAGGTAGGTGAAGCCGGTGATGGCGGCCAGGGGTGGCAGAGGGTAGAGCCAGAGGCGGAAGGGACGGGGAAGGTCGGGCTGGGAGCGACGGAGATAGAGGACGCCGATGTGCTGGAGGAGGAACTGGAGGAGGATGCGGAGGATGACGAGGGCGGCGATGACGTCGGCGAGCGAGAAGAGGCAGAAGACGCAGGCGGCGGCGCCGAGGGTGAGGAGCGAGACGATGGGGTAGCGGCCGGTCTGGTGGAGGCGCGCGAAGGGGGCGAAGAAGGCGCCTTCGGCGGCGGCGGCGAAGGGTATGCGGGAGTAGCCGAGCAGCAGCGAAAAGACGCTGGCGAAGGCGGTGAGCATGATGAGAGCGGCGGCGACTTTACCCAGGAGATTGGCTATGTGGGAGCCGACGAGGGGTGTCCAGGCGGCAACGGTGAAGATAGAGATAAGGGCGCGGCGGGCGTCGAGGTTGCCGGCAGCGAGCAGGCCTTGCCACGGCAGGACGGAGAGGATGGCGAGGTTGAGGGCGAGGTACAGGATGGCGCAGGTGGCGATGGAGAGAAGGATGGCGCGGGGGATGGTGCGGGCGGGGTCGCGGACCTCCGCGCCAAGGAAGGTGATGTTGTAGTAGCCCCAGTAGTCGTAGGTGGCGACGAGCATGGCGGTGGCGAGGCCGGCGAAGAAGGCCGGAGAGAGGTGGAGGACGCCGGGCGGGAGGATGAAGGCTTGCCGGATGTGGGTGGCGGGGCTGATGGCGGCGGAGACGAGGACGGCGGCGATGGTGGCGAGGACGATTGCAACGATGACCACCGACAGACGGGCGATGTGGTCCAGGCGGCGGGCGAGCAGGGGGACGGCGAGCAGGACGGCGAGAACGGCGGCGGCGGTGGCGGGGGAGAGGGGGGGGGCGGC
>CAXTJC010000390.1:0-3512 GCA_964244225.1 uncultured Acidobacteriaceae bacterium | reverse complement strand
CGCGAATGGTCGGCGGTGCCGACGCTGCTGCTCTGGGGCGAGCGCGACAGAGCTGTGGGCGTGCCATCAGCTTTCGCGCTGCGGCAGACTCTGCCGCGAGCCGAACTGGTGACGTTGAACGGCGTGGGGCATATCGCCTTTGAAGAGGTGCCGGAGAGGGTCAACTCCGTGGTGGCACGATGGCTTGCTCGAACTCCACAGTCCGGACAGATGGCCGATGCGGCCGCGGTCGAGCCTGCTCTGGCTAGCTAAAGTTCTTTAGGCTGATGGCATAAGACCTTCATCACGTATCCACGCGCGGATGGCGTGCTGCATCTCGGTGAGCTTGACTGCCGGGGAGTTCGGCGTGCCCTGGAAGAAGTGATCTGCTCCAGAAATTATGACTGTGCGGCGATCGGCACGCGTTCCCAGGAGTTGGTGCAGGATCGCGGGCGGGCAGAACTCATCCTCACTGCCGCTGACGGCGAGCAGCGGCCCTGGGCAGGTGTCGAGAAACTTGTAGCTGTAGTCACGTCCGGCGGCGCGCACGGGAAGGCCCAGAGCGATACGAGCCGTGACTCGGGGATCAGTGCAGCAGGCGCGCAGCCCGATGTATGAGCCGAACGAGAAACCCGCGAACAGGATCGGACGCTGAAAGGTGCGCTCAAGCCAGTCGAGGGCGGCCCGCGCATCCTCTTGCTCTCCGCGGCCCTGGTCAAAGCTGCCAGCGCTGAGGCCGACTCCACGAAAGTTGAAGCGCAGCACCGGAATGCCGAGGCTCGAGAGCACCTTCATGGTGTGATAGACGACCTTGGTGTGCATGGTTCCGCCGGCTGGAGGGTAGGGATGACAGACCACGGCGGAGAAGGGCGCATCCGAAGAGCCTGTGTTCAGCAGGGCTTCCAGGCGGCCTGCCGGACCGAAGAGGTCCTCTACCTGCTGGACGTGCGATCGCCCCTGCACGGAGGTTTGCAGTGCATCGGTCGAATCCTGAGGCATTGATTGACTCATGAATTCCAGTGTACGAGGGCCGGGATTGTTTGCGTATAGTCGAGCCTTTACGGAATTCGGGCCATGACGATTCAGCCGTGACGCTGACGTATGCTGATCGCATGGAGATCGATCCGATTGCGTTGACGCGGCGTCTGGTTGATATCGAGTCAACGACGTACCGCGAGGGAGCAGCAGGGTCGTTCCTTGCGGAGTATCTCGAGCAGCTCGGATACGAGGTGGAGCGGCAGGCGGTCAGTCAGCCCGATCCTGCATCAACCCCTGGCGGCGGTGTGGAGGAGCGGTTCAATATCTACGCGTGCCAACCCGGTGCGCATCCGTCAATCGTCTTCTCGACGCACATGGACACGGTGCCGCCCTTCTTTGCAAGCACGGAGGATGACGAGTTTCTTTATGGACGCGGAAGCTGCGATGCCAAGGGCATCATTGCGGCGCAGATTGCGGCGGCGGAGCGCTTGCGCGGTGAAGGCATTCTGGTTGGTCTGCTGTTTGTTGTCGGCGAGGAGCGGGATTCTGCAGGCGCGGCCGTTGCAAATCGGCACTCAAAGGGCTCACGCTATCTGATCAACGGCGAGCCGACTGACAACAGGCTGGCCCTGGCATCTAAGGGCGCGCTTCGCGTGGAGCTGCGCGCGAAGGGACGCATGGCGCACTCGGCCTATCCGGAGCTGGGAGAGAGCGCGATCGACACGCTGGTGTGTGTGCTGCACGATCTGCGGGGCATGACGCTGCCGGTGGATTCAATGGTGGGCGATACGACGCTGAACGTCGGCCTGATCTCCGGCGGACGCGCGCCCAATGTGATCGCCGATCAGGCGGAGGCTCATCTCTTGATCCGTCTGGTGGGCCCGTCCGACCAGACACGCGAGCAGATACGTGCGATCGTGGGGGATCGTGCAGAGGTTACGTTCAGCCTGGATCTGCCGGTCGTTCGCATGCGCCAGATCGACTCGATGCCCACGATGATTGCCAAGTTCACGACGGATATCCCGTCGCTGACAGAGTGGGGAGAGCCGTTCCTGCTGGGGCCTGGGTCGATTCACGTGGCGCACACGCCTGATGAGCGGATTGCAAAGAAGGAGCTGCTGGAGGCGGTGGATCTATATGTTTCGCTTGTGCACCGGCTGCTTGCTGAGTAGCGGTCGTGAGCGCTAGCCCTCAGCGCGAGACGGCTTAGAGTTGTGTACCGGTTTTCCTCTAAAGCGAGCGAACGCGCAGCGAATAAACTTGGAGGTGGAGACTCCCCTGATGCCTGCTGCACCCGAGTTCACGCACCTTCATCTTCATTCTGATTACTCGCTCCTGGATGGGGCCTGCGATGTCGATAAGCTGGCCGCGCATCTGGGCCACGTTGGGCAGACGGCCGCGGCCATTACGGACCATGGAAACATCTATGGCGCCGTGCACTTCTTCGATGCGATGCAGAAGAAGGACCTGAAGCCGATTCTGGGCTGCGAGCTGTATCTCTCGAAGACGAACGATCATCGCGAGATGGCCGATGGCTATAACCACTTTCTAGTGCTGGCCGAGAATGAAGAGGGTTATCGCAATCTGGTTCGGCTGACGAGTGAGGCGGCGCTGCACGGCTTCTATCGCAAGCCGCGTGTCTCAAAGGAGTTTCTGTCGAAGCATACGGAAGGGCTGATCGGATTTTCGGGCTGTCTGGCGGGCGAGGTAAATCAGCACCTGATGGCAGGGAAGTACGACGAGGCCAAGCGATCCGCCGGCCACTTCCAAGAGATGTTCGGCAAGGGTAACTTCTTTCTTGAGATTCAGGATCATGGTCTCGCGCCGGATAAAGCGGTGTGCGATGCGCTCTTCAAGATGGAGCGCGAACTGGATATTCCGCTGATTGCGACCAACGACAGCCACTATGTGGCGCATGACGACAGCCGCGCGCACGAGATTCTGCTCTGCGTGCAGACAGCTGGATCGATGAACGATCCGAAGCGGTTCAAGTTCGATACGCAAGAGTTTTACATCAAGTCCGCGGAGGAGATGCATCGGACCTTCGCGCATGCGCCCAAGGTATGCACACGCACGATGCAGTTTGTGGACCGGTGCAACCTGAAGATGTCTAAGGTGAAAAATCCGTTTCCGGACTTCATCGTTCCTGAGGGTGAGACGCTCGAGAGCTACTTCGAGCAGATCTGTCGCGAAGGCCTGAAGAAACGGCTGGCGACGGCGTACGCGCAGCTGGTGGCACGCGGGCTACAGAAGAAGTCGATCGAGGATTACCATGCGCGGCTCGATCGCGAGATTGAGTGCATCAAGCAGATGAAGTTCCCCGGCTATTTCATGATCGTGTGGGACTTCATCCGGTATGCGCGGGAGCAGAACATTCCGGTGGGACCGGGGCGTGGCTCGGCGGCCGGCTCGCTGGTCGCGTATGCGATGGAGATCACGGATGTGGACCCGCTGCAGAATGAACTTCTGTTCGAGCGCTTTCTGAATCCGGAGCGCATCTCGATGCCGGATATCGATATTGACTTCTGCATGAACCGGCGCGGCGAGGTGATCGA
>CAXTJC010000389.1:0-3537 GCA_964244225.1 uncultured Acidobacteriaceae bacterium | reverse complement strand
GGATCGTCCAGCAGGTCGGCCCGACCGCAATCCCGACCGCCACGCCCGCTCGGCCTCGGCGTCGCACAACCAGATCGCAAGACCCGCAGAGGAGAGCGGACGGCGCGCTCTCGATCAGGCAGCCTCCTCGCTTGACCCCCTCGGCACCGCGGCCGCGCTGGAACGTGTCCGTCAGGCGCTCACTCCGGCTGCGGCGCCGGTCCAGCGCATTGCGGGTGTCTCCGGGCGGCCGCCCGCCCGCATCTGGCGTAAAGGGGAGGGTCTTTCGCTGGTTCGCTAAACCAGCTCGCCAGACCTGCTCGCCGCAGGGCGAGAGACCGGCTTGCCGCAAAGCTCGCCCGGCCGCTGCCGCGATAAGCATTTCTCCTGAAGGTGTAGTGCAGGACAAGAAAACTTGTGTCATTTTCTCGTAAGGAAAATGGCCGTCACAGCAGGCGAACAGCGCCACAGCATCAGGAGAAATGCTCTAGACTTGCGCTACCTGCCGCAGAGTCCGGCCGGCCTGGCAATGAGCCCCTTCCCCCGCCCCAAACCGCGCGAGCCCCTCCCGGAGGAAGGCCTGTTCGAGTACGCCGTCGGCTCGCTTGCCCGCCGCATGCGCTCCGTCCGCGATCTCCGCCGGCTGATGAAGCTGCGGGCCGAGCCGGGAGACGCCGGCGAGCAGGCCATCGATCGCGTCATCCGGCGCCTGGAAGATCTGCGCTATCTCTCGGACGAGCGCTTCGCCACCGACTTCACGCGTCTGCGAAAGGAGAACCAGAGCCATGGCCGCCGCCGTGTGCAGCAGGATCTCGCCGCCAAGGGAGTGGCAAAGGATCTGGTCGCACAGACCATTGCGCACGCCTTCGACGACACCGACGAGCTTGCCTTGGCGCGGCAGTACGCCAAGCGCAAACGCATCAAGCCGCCGGCCACGGAGAAGGAGACTGCCCGCATCATGGGCCGCCTGCTGCGCGCCGGCTTCAGCTCGACCGCGGTCTGGAAGCTGCTGCGCTCCTGGAAGGTTGACCTTGATGAGATCGAAGTCCACTCCCCGGAAGTTGCAGAATAGGGTACTGGTTCGGTGGAGGAAACTGTTGACCGTGCTCTGCAACTCCCGTAGAGTTTCGCACTGTGCCGAGGTTAATAGAGCACGGACCACACTTAGGAAAAGACCTGGGATCTGACTGCCGCGGTTCTCCTGCGACCGCATCGCTCTCCCCCCATCCAAACAGACTGTAACGAGTGTCCGGCAATTTGTACCGGTTCTAAAACCAAAGTGGAAGCCGGCACGTACTCACGGCACTGGCAGTAATTCGACACACGCTTCATCAACCGCTTTTGCGAGGCCTACCATCGTGGAACAGATCGACAAGCTCATTCAATCCAGGCAGTCACGCCGCCGCTTTCTGGCGGGTGCAGGTGCCGTTGGCGCCGTCGGAGCAGCCACCCTGCTCACCGGGTGCAACAACTCCTCCTCCGGCTCTTCAACCCCTCCCCCCACTACCCCGCCTCCGGCACCACTTGACATTCCCGATAACGACATTCTGAACTTCGCCCTCAACCTGGAATACCTTGAGGCAGAGTTCTACCTCCGCGCGGCTACCGGCAACGGCCTGCCCTCGAGCGTTCTGCTCGGCGGCGATGGCGCGGTCACCGGCGGCAGCATGGTCCCTAACGTTCCCGCGCCCTTCGTAGGCTACATTAACGCGACCGCGCAGGACGAGTTGAACCACGTTGCGGCGATCCAGAAAACGATTATGGGAAATAGCGGTACTCCCGTTGCCCGCCCGACGATTGACTTCAATGCCGGCTTCAAGACCCTGGCGACGGCTGCCGGTCTCGACCCGGCGTTTAATCCGTTCGCGAGCTACGCCAACTTCCTGGTTGGCGCATTCGTCTTTGAGGACGTAGGAGTCACGGCCTACAACGGCGCCGCTCCGGCGATCTCAAGCAATACCATTCTTGACGCAGCAGCCGGTATCGTCGCGGTTGAGGCGTACCATGCCGCCATCATCCGCACGCAGATCGCCGGCATGGCCAGCGCTCCGGGAGCGGATCCGACGGGGCTCATGGCCGCCATTGCTATTGGCGCGCTGCGTGCGAAGGTGGGCGGCGGCTTTGAAACCTCGCTCAGCATCAGCAGCATCGTGTCAGCCGACCCCACCAACGCGATCGGCTTTGCGCGCTCGACGTCGCAGGTCCTCAGCATCGTGTATGCGAACAACGCCTCCGGCACTGCAAGTGGCGGCTTTTTCCCCAGCGGCCTAAACGGCTCGATCAAGACAGTCTAAGAAATTCCGGAATCCAAGGACCGAACATCATGGCAAATCAAGAGACACAGCAACTCGACTCCATCATCTCCAGCCGGCGCGCCCTGCTGGCCGTCGGTGGCGCCGCCATCGCTGGCCTTGCCTTCGCTCCCAAGGCGCAGGCGGCAACAGTCAGCGACAGCGACATTCTCAACTTCGCTCTCAACCTGGAGTACCTCGAAGCGCAGTACTACAGCATCGCGGTCAGCGGTCTGCAGATTCAGAACCTGCCGACCCCTATCTCTATCAACCCCAACAACGCGGCGACCACAGGCACTGTTACGGTCAAGGCGGGCGCGCAGGTCACATTCAGTGATGCGGCGATCCAGGCCTATGCCATGGAGACCGCAACCGAAGAAGGCAAGCACGTCTCCTTCCTGCAGAAGGCGCTCAACACCGCTGCCGTCGCCATGCCGAACATTGACCTGCTCAACTCCTTCAATATGCTGGCTCAGGCAGCAGGCATCGGCATGGCGTTCGATCCTTTTGTGAGTGACGCCACCTTCCTGCTCGGCGCCTACATCTTCGAGGACACCGGTGTCTCCGCCTACCACGGCGCTGCTCCGTTGATCTCCGATAAGAAGGTCATCTTCCCGGCAGCCCTTGGCATTCACGCCGTTGAAGCCTACCACGCCGGTCTGGTGCGTACCTCGATCAACCGTCTCGATGCAGGGTCGGACAACTACAACTCCATCACGCGTCTGATCTCGGCGGCCCGCACCAAACTCGCAATGGGTTCGGCCACCACCTCGCCGTTTGACGGCGGCATCAGTTCTCCAACCTCGCCTACTCCCATCAAGGTCGCGCTCAATACGGGCTCGGCTACCTTCACCACAACCACGCTCGTCGATGCCGACATCACCGCATCGTCCATCGCGGCCGGCCGTACAACCACGCAGATTCTTGCCATCGTCACCGGTGGCCCGGCGCCTGCCTCTGGTCCGTCTAAGGGAGTCTTCTTCCCGAATGGCTTGAACGGCCTCATCCAGTAGATCGAAGGACATTTTGCCAGGAATCGGCGCAGCTCTTCGGAGTTGCGCCGGTTCTTCGCTTGCGCCCACCTGCGTTCCGCAAGGTCTGTACATACCTGAGTTCCGCAGGCTCCAGCGACCGATCCTCGATTTCCAGATCCGTGCATCTACCTGAACGTGGGTCCTCCCTCACAGCGTTCGCTTCAACCCGATCGCATTGTGGCCATCGACTGGTCGGGCCGCATTGACCTCCCGGGTCAGCGCCGCCATATCTG
>CAXTJC010000388.1:0-3553 GCA_964244225.1 uncultured Acidobacteriaceae bacterium | reverse complement strand
AGGAAAATGGCCTCCCTTGCACTTGAACAACGCCACAGCATCAGGAGAAATGCTCTAAATCAGCATGCGCTGCGTGCGTTTTACGCCGAAGCCCGCGTGGCCCCAGTCGAAATCCCGCCATCCACCAGCAGCGTCTGCCCCGTGACGTACGCACTCGCGTCCGAAGCTAGGAAAACCACCGCCCCGTTCAGATCGTTCGGCTGCCCCGGCCGCTTCAGTGGAATGCGATCCTTGATGTACTCCACCCATCGCTCGTTTTCGTACAGCACCGCGTTCTGCTTCGTCTTGAACCAGCCCGGCGCCAGGCAGTTCACCGTAACGCCGTACGGCCCCCACTCATCTGCCAGGCTCATCGTCAGCTGCTTGATGCCGCCGCGGCTCGCGCAGTACGGCCCGATCCCCGCATACCCAAACACACTCGTCACCGAGCCGATGTTGATGATCCGCCCATACTGCTGTTCAATCATGTGCGGCGCAAACGCCTGCGCGACAAAGAACGACCCGCGCAGGTTCGTGTCTAGCACCAGGTTCCAGTCATCCCACGTAATCTCAACCGCCGGCTTGCGCACATTGCAGCCCGCGTTGTTGACCAGAATATCGATCGCCGCGCAGCCCTCGAGCGCCGCCTTCGCCATCCGCCGAATGCTGCCCTCATCCCGCAGATCAAGCTCCAGCGGAAGCGCCCGCCGGCCCATGCCCTCGATCTCCTCCTGAAACGCCCGCAGATCCGCCAGTCGCCTGCTGGTAATCACCAGATCCGCCCCCGCACGCGCCAGCGCCCGGCCCAGATACTGCCCCAGCCCGCGGCTCGCGCCCGTCACAATCGCCGTCTTCCCGCTCAGGTCAAACAGCCCGTCGCTCATGCCGGTACACTCCTCCACCCTCTCATCGCGTCACTGTCCCCAACAGAAGCCGTCATCTCGACCGAGCATCGCGAGTGGAGAGATCCCCGCATTTCGCTCTAAGGAGACTCCGATCAAAGTCCTTTGCTTTTCTTTCTTCCATTCCGAACACCGTGAGGAACCTGCTTTTTGTTCAGACTGGCTAAACACTTCTCCTAAACATAAAAGTTCTTTGACTTGATCAGACCTTCCCTAGACCTCCTAGTCACCATCAGAGAATCCTGCCGCAGAATCAAAGCCCTACGGCCGCAAGATCACCTTCATCAACCCCGCCTCCCGCCTATACAAGCGATCAAACCAGGCCGCCCCTTCCGCCAGCGGCGCAACCGCCGAGATCAGTGGATCGACGTTGATCGCGCCGCTCTCCATGAGCGCGATGCACTCCCGGTACTCGCCGGCCGAAGCGCACGAGCCCAACAGACGGATCTGCCGCGTCACCACCGACTGCAGCGGAATCTCCACCCTGGGCGCGAGATTTCCAATCAGCGTCACCGTCCCACCGCGTCGGACGACCTCGATCGCGGTAGTAATCGACGCCTGCGCCCCAACCACCTCAACCGCAATATCCGGTCCTCGCCCATGCGTCGCACTCTGTATCGTTCGCACCAGCTCCGGATCCGTCGCGAGATATGTCTCGTCCGCGCCCAGGCTCTTTGCCAGATCGAGCTTGCCCTGCTCCAGATCCACCGCCAAAACCGTGCTGCACCCAAAATGTCGGAACGCCTGGATCGCCAGTAGCCCGATCATCCCCGCGCCGATCACCACCGCCGTGCTGCCCGCCTGAATGCCGGTAATCTTGGCCGCGTGCACCGCAATCGACACCGCTTCAATCAGCGCCGCCTTCTCATAAGCAAAGCTGTCCGGAAGCGCATAAACAATATGCTCGGGAACCGCAACGAACTCCGCAAACGCGCCGTTGCGCCGGTAGTCCGCGCACGAAACCCCAAGCACCTGCCGCGTGTCGCACAGGTTCACATCACCCGCCACGCAGTACGCGCATGTGCCGCAGGAGACTGTCGAGTCGAAGGTCACGCGATCGCCTACCGTGATCGACCGCACCTCGGGCCCCACCTCTACCACCACACCCGCCGCCTCATGCCCCATGATCAGTGGCGGAATCCGCCGGCCCGTGCTTCCGTCGTAGCCATGCACATCGCTGCCGCAGATCCCGCACGCCTTCACGCCGATGAGGACATCGTGCGCGCCAACCTCCGGCCGAGACATCTCTCGAACCCGCAGATCGCGACCAGCCTCTAAGACAAGTGCATTCATCTCTGCCCTCATAAACTCATAAAGCCGCTAGCCCCAAAAAAGCCGACATCTCGACCGAAGCGCAGGCCGGGGTCCCCGGAGAGCGGATTTTGCTCGCTGGGGTGGAGCGCAGTGGAGAGACCCTGTATTTCGCTCCGCCGCACCATCCCTACGCCGCCGCCTCCGGCACCGGCAACGACGCCTGCGCCGGCTGATTCGCCAGCGCCTTCAGCGTCTCCTTGGCCAGCGGCCGCTCATGCAGCAGCAGCTCCGCCGCCCTCACCCGCGGGTTCGCGTGGAACCACTGCTGGAATACATCGTGCGAGAGCAGGTTCGTCAGCGCCAGCAGGCTCATGCCCTGGTGGTGCGCCATCCACGACCGCACCATCACCGGCTCGTCCGCGCCCGCCGTATAGTCCGCAGCCTCATAGAGCCCGTACAGCCCAGTCCATCCCATGCCCGCCATGCGCCGTAGGTTCGCGATCGCCTCCTTACGCGCAAACGGCAGCGTCAGGAAAGTCGAGTACGGACTGATCACCGGCCCATCCTCCGCACCATACTTCAGCGCCAGCGCCGGTATCCCAAACGCCTGATAGCCATAGCGGCCGTTCGGATCCATCGTGCCGAAGCCCGACTCCGAGATGCCCCACGGAATACCCTTGGTGTGCGCCCGCTGGATCGCAATCGCCGACTCGATAGCGCGCGAGATCAGCGTATTCGGAAACGCCCGCATCCACAGCGCCGGCATCAAGTACTCAAACATCGTGCCCGTCCACGAGAGCAGCGACGCCCGTCCATGCACCAGCACATGCGACCGATCCAGCCGGAACCACGACTGCTGCGGAATATCCCCCTTTGCCACTGCCAGGAAGAATGCAATCCGCGCCTCGGACGCCAGCAGGTCGTAGCAGGCCGAGTACAGCTCGCCCGTAGCCCCGTCGTATCCGATCGAGAGCAGCTGCCGGCTCTCCACCAGCAAAAAGCTATAGTCCATCACGTCCGCGTAGCTCTCCGCCGCCTCCACAATCCGTGTCACATCAATATGTAACCGATCCAGTCTCTCGATCGCCGTCCGCAACTCCGCCGCAAACTCCGCGGCTAGGGCATGCTCCGCCGATCCATCCTTTGCCGCCGTTAGCACCGCCTCCGTGCGCTGCTCCAGCTGCCGCGCATACTCGGACGCCTGCTGCAGATGCGGCAGCTCCGCGTGAACCGGATCGTTGAACGTCGGAATATCATAAAGTGCCGCAAACTGCGGCAGCAGCCACGGTGCATACTCGGTTACAAATGCAATCAGCGCCACCCGCCGCGCCTCCGCGTCCCGCGCATGCCGATCTTCAAGCGACTCCCCAGCCGAACCAGTCCGCCCGGCACTCCCGATAAGCCCAACCGGCGAGAGC
>CAXTJC010000387.1:0-3560 GCA_964244225.1 uncultured Acidobacteriaceae bacterium | reverse complement strand
GCCTACGCAGATATTTGCGTGCTCGTCGGCCGCTTCGGATTTGATGGAAGCAGGGCAGTGTGTATACCTGCGACAACGAGGATATGGCGAATCTGTTCCGAGTTATGACGGCTCTGAAAGAGCTGCCGTGGTTTCCGGGGTCGGTGCGGGATATTCGGGCGTTTCGGGTGGAGCTGTGGTCGGACTTTACGCCGTTTATCAAGGGCTGAGCAGGTCTCGCAGGATGCTGGAGAGGGCGACATGGCGGATGTAAAAGCGGAGTCGGTTTGGGAGTATCCGCGGCCGCCGCGGCTGGAGCGGACGGACAGGCTGCTGCGGGTGGTGCATGCGGGGATGGTGGTGGCGGAGACGCGGCGGGGGATGCGGGTGCTCGAGACGAGCCATCCGCCGGTGTATTATCTGCCGCCTGAGGATGTGGCGATGCAGGTGATGCGGCGAAGCGCACGGGGCGGAAGTTTTTGCGAGTTCAAGGGTGTGGCGAGCTACTGGAACCTGGACGTGAACGGGGCGTCGCGGGCCGATGGCAGCGTGATCCATGGGGTGGCGGTGGTGCCGGGGGTGGCGTGGAGCTATGCGGCGCCGACGAAGGCGTATGCGGGGCTGAAGGACTATCTGGCGATCTATGCGAGCAAGGTGGATGCGTGTTTTGTGGATGGCGAACAGGTGCAGGCACAGGCGGGGGACTTCTATGGCGGGTGGATTACGAGCTGGGTGACGGGGCCGTTCAAGGGGGCACCGGGGACGATGGGGTGGTAGTTTTGCGTTGTCGGTTGTCCGTTCTACGTTGTTCGTTCTCTGATGCTGGTTGTTTGGTTAGTTTCTGGTGATGGAGACGTTGCCGTTGGTGGTCTGGAGGCGGAGAGGGGTGCCGCCCTGGCCAAGGTTGGTGTCGATGCGGTTGCGGATGGTGCCCTGGACGGTGATGGGGAAGCTGACGGAGACGGCGCCGTTGGTGGTTTCGGCGGCGAGGTGGGCGGAGTAGGCGGTGGGCGCTTGGAGGGTGACGCTGCCGTTGGTGGTGCGGGCGGTGAGGCCGGCGCCCAGCCAGTGATCGCCGGAGAGGCCGATCTCGAGGCTGCCGTTGGTGGTGGTGGCGTGCACGTCGCCAGCGAGGTCCTGGAGATGAAGGCTGCCGTTGGTGGTTTCGGCGTCGATTTTGCCGTTGAGGCCGGCGAGCTCGATGCCGCCATTTTCTGTGCGGAGCTGCGCGGTGAGCTGATGGGGAACGCGGAGCCGGTAGTTGACCTGCCAGTTGCGGTGCGGGAGGGTGAAGCTGCCGGGGCCTTTTGCCTGAATGGCGCCGTCGGTTGTGATGGAGATCTCGCGTGCGATGGACTGCGCCTCTTCGCGCGTGGGAGCCTGGGTCATAACCTCTGCCTCGAGAGCGATGTCCTGGCGGTTTTCGCCGAGAACTGCGATGCCGCCGTTCTTGCCGAGTACGTCGATCTGACCGTGAGCGAGCGGGAGGGTTGTGCTGCGCAGCTCGCAGACGTGGGCGTCACCGCCGCCCCAGCGGTGTTCGTCGTTGCAGGGGCCGGTGGTAAAGGTCTGGGCGTGAAGGCGGGCGGCGAGACAGAGGATGAGGGCGAGGCGGCGCATGCTGGCTCCTGTTTGGGAGGGACAGGAGAGCATACGGCAGGAGAGGTGGTTCGGTTCCGCTTTTCGCTTGTAGATACGGGAAGATTGGGTCCCTCTGCCTTGCTGCAGTCCGGTTGGGAGGGCAGAGGGACCGTGCGGCGGTTAGTTTTCGACGGCCTTTTCTTCGGCGATCGCTTCCTGGGCCGGGACGTTGAGCTTGAGCTTGCCGTTCTCGATGGAGTCTACATATTTCAGCTTGATGTAGTGGTGTTGGCCGTGGGCGGCGGGGTCATTTTTGGTGAGCTTGATGCCGATGTTGTCGACGGAGCCTACGTGTCCGCCGTCAGAGCCGACTACTTCCATGTGTTCTTCGATGGTGTTGACGTCGATCATTCTGTTCTCTCTCTTTCTTTGGGGTTGGATGCGTGGGGGAGTGGGGGTGGTTAGTCGATGCATAGCGTCTCTCTGCTCCGCTGCGCTTCGGTCGAGATAACGGCGGAGAGGGTGGTTGGACGATTGTTCCCGGCGGGTGTGGGGGTTCCCGGTAGAGAAGCAGGTTCCTCCACTGCGCTGCGCTTCGGTCGGAATGACAACAAAAGAGGGCATAAAAGCTAAACAGAAGGGCAAGGCAGAAGGGCGAAACATAAGGGCGAAGCAGAAAGGCGGGGGCTAGGTGGTGGGTGGGGTGTCGGGGGCGGTGGCGTAGCGGCGGCGGGTGCGGCGGCGGGCGGTGGGTTTGGGGGTGTCGGGGGTGTCCTGGGTGTCGTCGTCGCGGAAGTTGCAGGCGGCCATGGCGATGGTGGTCTCGGGGTTGCGCATGAACATCTCCCAGACGAAGCCGGTGCGGAGGTTTTCGGCCATGATGACGCCGATGCCGACGTCGATGCCGAGGCAGTCGGGGTCGTACCAGAACTGTTCGGGGTGGAAGGCGTCGCAGAAGCCGTAGCGGCCCCAAGCGTCTTTGCCGAAGCGCTCGTAGCAGGAGCGGAGGGTGCGGACGGACTCCTTGGGGGTGAAGGGGAGGGAGCCGGCGGCGGCGCAGGGGACGATGGAGCCGTCGACGGGGCCCATGAGCGGCGGTCCGCCCCAGGCGGTGTAGCCGTGCTGCCAGTCGGAGGCGGTGACGCCCCAGTAGTCGTCGGTGTAGCCGCGGCGGAGGGTCATGAGGAAGGCTTTGTGGGCGCGGGTGGCGGTGACGGAGTTCTGGAAGTAGTTGGTGTAGTTGTCGCGCTGGCGGGCGAAGTCAAACCAGGCGTGGGAGTACTGGTGGACGAAGAGGGGGTCGCGGCCGGAGATGAAGTCGAAGGCGCGATAGCGGACCTGAGGGCGGGCGAAGGCGTCCCAGGTGCTGGGCGGGACGGGATGGGTGCGGGAGCCGATGGCGAGGAGGTAGAGCATCATGAGCTCGCAGTAGTGGTCCCAGCGAGTACTGATGAAGCCGGTGGCGGGGTACCATCCCATGGCGAAGGAGGTGCCGCCGTTGAGCATCCAGGGCCACTCGACGCGCTCGTAGAGGCGGGTGGCGAGGTCTTTGATGCGGCCGTCGTTGAAGTAGGCGCGGCAGGTGAGGACGCCGCAGAGCAGGATGGCGGTGTCGATGGACGAGACCTCGCTCCAGCTGGTGGGCTTGCCGGTGGAGACGTGGTTGAAGTGGTAGAAGAAGCCGTGCTCGTGCTGCATGTGGTTGAGGTGGAAGTCGAGGGTGGTGAGGACTTGGCGCTGGACCTGATCGGAGGCGAGATAGCCCTCTTTGTGGGCGATGCAGAGGGCGGTGAGGCCGAAGCCGGTGGCGGCGATGGAGGCGGTGGTGCGCTCGTCGCGATCGCCGGTGGAGCGGCGATTGATGGCGCGGTCGAGGACCTGGCCGGTTTTGGGATCGGTCTGCTCGGTGAAGTAGAGGCAGCCGCGCTGCTGCATCTCCATGAGGAAGGCATCGTCTTCCGCGGTGAGGCCTTCAGGTGGCACGACATCATCCTGGTCGG
>CAXTJC010000386.1:0-3561 GCA_964244225.1 uncultured Acidobacteriaceae bacterium | reverse complement strand
GCGGCGAGCAAGGCGATTTTGAACATGGTGGGCTCGGGAGTTGGAGTGGTGTCTTTTAGCGGAGGTCTGATTTAGCTAAAGAGTTTCTATCTTTGGATCAAGTGTTTAGCCGATCCGAACAAAAAGCAGGTTCCTCGTGTTGCTCGGAATGGAAGAAAGAAAAGCAAATGACTTGTTTAGTGGACGAGATGACAGACCTTTATACCAATGCGACCGCTGCTCGAGATGGCGGTGGAGGATGCAGGTGAGAGTGGTAAGCAGGGCGGGCGGGTATTCTGGGTGACGATGAAAGACTTTTTTATTGCGGATGCGGCGAAGTTTGAGAATACGCGGGTGGTGTCGTATTTCGCGCTGGTGACGGTCTCGGTTCGGGAGAAGAAGGGTGGGGGCGGGCAGTATCTGGCGATGGTGCTGGGGGACAAGAGCGGGCAGATGGAGGCGCGGATGTGGGAGGAGTTTGCGGACGCGATCGGAGTTTGTAACGAAGGGTGTTACGTGAAGGCGCAGGGCCAGATTTCGAAGTATGCGGGCAAGTTTCAGATCACGCTTGAGAAGATGCGGCTGGCGGCGGCGACGGAGGTGGAGGTTGCGGATTTTCTGCCGACGACGCGCTTCGATGTCGAGACGATGTGGGCGGAGCTGCGGGGGTTCGTTTCGGCATTTGCCAATGACGACTTGAGGCGGCTGGTGTTTGCGTTTCTGGATGATGATGCGCTGGCGGCGGCGTACAAGAGCGCGCCGGCAGCCAAGCGGCTGCACCATGCGTGGCTGGGTGGGCTGCTGGAACATGTGCTGGCGCTAGTGAGGGTTTGCCGGGTGACGGCGCCGTTCTATCCGGAGGTGGATGCGGACCTGCTGGTGACGGGGGCGATTCTGCATGACATCGGCAAGGTGAAGGAGTTGAGCTGGGCGAACAGCTTCAGCTACACGATGGAAGGGCAGCTGGTGGGGCACATCTCGATTGCGCAGCGAATGTTGGAGGAGAAAGTGCGCGGTTTGGGTGTGTTTCCGGAGCGTTTGCGGGTGCTGGTGGAGCACATGATCTTGAGCCATCATGGCAGGTACGAGTTTGGGAGCCCGAAGCTGCCGATGACGCCCGAGGCCATGCTGCTGAGTGCGCTCGATGATCTGGAGGCGAAGTTCGAGGCGATGCGGCGGGAGTTCGAGGCGGCGGCGAATGCAGGCAAGAAGCCGGGCGAGCTGACGGACTGGGTACGGAGCATGGAGCGGCCGTTGTTGAACTCGCGGGAGTACTTGAAGAGCTGAGGGGCTTGTTGGGTGCATGGCGAGCGCTGCGGCATGCTCGGTGGTCTTTGGCGTGAGTGCAAAGGAGGCCATGGCGGCTGTCGAATGCGGGGATCTCTCCGCTGCGCGAGACGGTGGAGCTGTCTCGCTTCGGTCGAGATGACGGCTTTCTTGGGAGGTGGAGGGATGACGGCATTCTTGATTGACTGAAGAGGGTTTTAGAAGTGTTTGGCGTGGACGAGTTGTTTCCAGTCCTGCTCGGTTTGGTTGGCGTAGGCCTGTGCGAATTTGAGGATGGCGGTGTCAAAGCGGGCGCTCTTGCCGATGTAGCCGGAGAGGGCGGCGGGATCGCCGGCGCGGGCGTGTCCGCGGGCGAGGAGTTCGCCGCAGAGATCGGCGTAGTCGACCAGGGCGTCGGGCGTGAGGGACTCGAGATCGAGCGAACCTTTGTGATCGTTGAGCTGGCGAACGAGGAAGTCGCGCTGATGGATGGAGGTCCAGCCGAGGAAGGGATCAGACTGGAGCTGCATGGCGCGCTGGCCTTCGACGACGCGGCGGCCCTGATGGGTGGGTGTGGCCGGGGCATCGGCGAGGTAGGTGGTGTAGGCGGAGGGCGCCTCTTCCTTGATCTGCAGGAAGAGCGGGTCGTCGGGGCTGTTGCCTTCGAGATAGACGCAGAAGTCGCGCAGGCCGACGGAGCCGGTGCCGACGACTTTGAAGGCGACATCGACAGGGGTGTACTGGTCGAGGAAGTGGCGGCGTTCGGGCTGGAGACTTCTGCGATAGACGGAGAGGGAGGCGAGGACGTCGTCCGCGGCGGAGCCTGTGAGGCGTTCGAGCAGGGGAGGTGCAGAGCGGAACTGGCGTGCGGACGTGCTTGCGGATGGCTTGCCGGACGGGGTATCCGGTGCGGGCTTCCGTTTCTGTTTCGCGGGTTGGGATGAGGGCTCGGTGAGGCTTTCGAGGTTGTGAGTTGGGGTGGAGCGTTCGGCTTTTTCGAGGATGTCGGAGATGGACGGGATGCGGCCGAGGCGGCGAACGGAGAAATGGGCCAGCTCAAGAACGGGCATGGCGGCGAAGAGGCGCATGCTCTTGCGATAACGCTCGAGCAGGTGGGAGGCGGCTTCGCGCGCTTCGGAGTTGCCGGCTTTGGCGGCCTGGCCGGCGAGGAGGATGCTGGTAGTGAGCCGCTTGAGGTCCCACTCGAAGGGGCCGCGGATGGTTTCGTCGAAGTCGTTGATGTCGAAGACGAGTTTGGCGTCGATACCGGCGTAGGCGCCGAGATTGCGGACGTGGGCGTCGCCGCAGAGCTGGGTGATGACGCCGGTATTGGGTTGGAGGGAGAGGTCATAGGCCATGACCGGCACGGCTCCGCGAAAGAAGCCGAAGGGCGAGGCGGCCATGAGCCGGTAGCGGAGATCGAGCAGGCGCGGAAGACGGCCGTGCATGGCACGGCGGAGCAGATCCAGCGCATCGTGACGGCGGAGCTTCGGATCCCAGTTGCGATGCTGCGAGCGGGGGAGTTGTTTGCGGCTGCGCTGGCCGGCGGTGCGGCGATCGGCCGGCGAGAGAGTGGAGGACATAGAGTGATGGTACGTGGCTCTTAGTCCGGGCCGGGATTGTTCCGGCTGGCGTAGGCACCTGGTGCGACAGGCCGGCGATGCCGAGGTATGGCAAGCGATGTTTGCGAGAATGGAGGTGGATGCGAAGACCTCTGCTGGCACTTGCGGTTGCGGCGTTTGGGATTGGGACGTCGGAGTACATCATTATGGGGCTGCTGCCGGATCTGGCGCGCAGCTTTACGGTGAGTATTCCGAAGGCGGGACTGCTGGTCTCAGGATATGCGCTGAGCGTGACGATGGGGTCGCCGGTGGTGGCGCTGGCGGTTGGGCGGCTGAACCGGAAGACGGCGCTGCTGCTGCTGATGGGCGTGTTTGTGCTGGGCAACGGGCTGTGCGCGGTGGCGCCGACGTTTGGGCTGCTGATGGCGGCGCGGGTGATGACGGCACTGTGCCATGGGGCGTTCTTCGGGATCGGGAGCATCGTTGCGGCGTCGGTGGTGCCGAGGGAGAGGCGGGCGCAGGCGATCACGATTATGTTCAGCGGGCTGACGCTGGCGAATGTGCTGGGTGTGCCGGCGGGGACGGCGCTGGGGCAGGCGTTTGGGTGGAGGGCGGCGTTTGTGGCGATCGTGCCGATCGGGCTGCTCGCCGGGGCGGCAGTGTGGTCGATGGTGCCGCGGCAGGAGCCGGAGGTGGTGCGGCTGCGGCATGAGATGAAGGCGGTACTGCGGCCGGGGGTGCAGCTGGTGCTGGC
>CAXTJC010000385.1:0-3576 GCA_964244225.1 uncultured Acidobacteriaceae bacterium | reverse complement strand
GTCACAGAGGAGACCCGCAAGCGCGTTCGCCTGGCGATCAAGCAGCTGAACTACCAGCCTAATCCTGTGGCGCGATCGCTGCGGCAGGCGCGCTCAAACTCGATCGGAATCATCGTGCCGAACTTCTACGATCCGTTCTTCGCCACCTGCGCTCACGCGATCAGTGTGGTGGCCAAGAAGCGCGGCTACTCGGTAATCGTCACCACTTCCGATGAGCAGGCGAGTATCGAGTTCTCCGAGGCGTGCCGGATGGTGCTGCACAACGTTGAGGGCATGGCGATCATTCCGGCCGCGATTGGCCGATCCATGCTGGACCGGCAGGAGTTTGCCTCGACGCAGATCGTGTCTTTTGACCGGCCGATGAAGGGCAAGAGCGTCGGCACGGTGCTGGTGGAGAACGAGCTTGGGTCGACCTGCGCGGTCGAACACCTGATCGGCCACGGCCATACCCGTGTCTGTTTTCTGGGACTTTCAGACAAGCTCTATACGATGCGGACGCGGCTTAGCGGCTATAGGAAGGCGATGCGCGGGGTAGGTCTCGAGCCGCAACAGAGGTTCGGCTGTGCAACCCCGGAGGAGACGATGGCGATCGTCGAGGAGCTGATGCACGGTCCGCATGCGCCTACTGCCCTGTTTGCCGCGAATAACCTGGTGATGCGGCATATGCTTCATGCGCTCTCGCAGCTGCATATCAAGGTTCCGGACACGGTAGCGATCGCGGGGTTTGACGACCTGGAGCTGGGCGATATCTTCGAGCCTTCACTGACCGTCGTCCGGCAGCCGGCACAGGAGCTGGGACGAGTGGCCGCCGAGCTTCTGTTTACGCGCCTGGCGTCTCAGCCGAGCCCTGAACCGGGAGAGCCGATTGTGCTGCCGGTGGAGCTGGTGCTGCGGCGGTCGTGCGGCTGCAACGCTGCCAGGGCCGCGGTCCAGACGCAGAGAGCGGTCGCGGCCGACCATAAGCAGAGTGCTTTGACCCGGTCTGGCTGAAGACCGGTGACTCGGAGAGTGGCCTGTGCGTTGCGCGGACGATGATCTCCCGTGTGCTCTATACTTCTCGCTCTCGTTCCCTGGAGGCTCTTGCTTGTCTGCTTCGATCCATGCCGCTCGACTCTTCGTGCTCGGGGGCGGACTCCTGCTTCCCTTCTTTGGTCAGATACAGCTTCACGCTCAGCCGGATGCACCAGCCCCGATGAAGGCCGAGGCCAGTCATGGCGGACTCCTGGCGAGAGGCGCTGACGAGACCGTACAGATCGAGGCGTGCGGAGAAGGCATCTTCCACGTATCGGCACGGCCGACGGCCAGCAGCAGCGTCTCCGGTCCTGAGCCGTGGATTCAGAACCCCTGCAGCCGGTCTGCCTCTCGCTTCAGCGAGACCGGCGGACACGCCCGATTGCAGAACGGCAGCATCACCGCATCGATCGAGCTTGCGACGGGAGCTATCCGCGTTGAGGATGCCGCCGGGAAGGTGCTTCTTCAGGAAGGCACCCTTCGTCCCCGGCGATACACGCCTGTCAGCTACGGTGGCCAGAAGTTTTATAAAGTCACTGACAGTTTTTCACCTGAGATCCGTGAAGGTTTTTACGGGTTGGGACAGCATCAAGGCGGCGTCTTGAACTATCGCGGCAGTGAGATAGAGCTGGCACAGGTGAATAGCGACATCGCGGTGCCTTTGCTGCTCTCGACGAACGGCTATGGCATTCTCTGGAACACGGCCTCGCGCACCCGTTTTGACAACCGCTTTGCGCACGAGATGATGCTAAGCGCGGACTGTTCGGCTGGTATCGACTACTACTTCTTCTACGGTCCCGACTTCGATGCCGTCATCCACCACTATCGCGACCTTACCGGACACGCGCCGCTGTTTGGGCGATGGGCCTATGGCTTTATTCAGTCGAAGGATCGCTACACATCGGCGCAGGAGCTGCTCGATGTTGCCGGGAAGTACCGCGCAGAGCACGTGCCGCTCGATGTCATCGTGCAGGACTGGTTCTGGTGGAAGACGCAGGGAGATCCGGAGTTTTCCCAGAAGTATCTGCAGCCCAATCCTGATGTTCCAGGCGCAATTCGCACGCTGCACGAGGAGAACGTGCACACTATTCTCTCGACCTGGGCGGTTCTCGATCCGGCGTCCGATGCCTACAAGCAGATGCTCACGCAGCACCTCCTGATTCCCGGAACGCCGGACTACGACGCCACCAATTCGGCGGCCCGCGACTTCTACTGGGATCACCTCATAGGCAAACTCTTTGCACAAGGATGGGACGGCTTCTGGCTCGACAGCTCGGAGCCGGAGACATGGAAGGGCGAGAGCAATGCGGTGCTTGAGGACCGCCAGCTCTCCATCGGGCCGGGAGCCGAGTACCTCAACGTGTTTCCGCTCCTGCATACGGGTAACGTGTACGATCACTGGCGCAGAGCTACCGATCGAAAGCGGGTCTTTCTGCTAACGCGATCGGCGTTCGCGGGCCAGCAGCGCAACGCCACCGTGGAGTGGTCGGGCGATGTCTTCGGGACCTTTCCGACTCTCCGCCGCCAGATCACGGCAGGCCTGAACTTCGCGCTCTCCGGTATGCCGTACTGGACGACCGACATTGCAGGGTACACCTCTCCCTTCACCGATGAGCCGAACAATCCGGAGTACCAGGAGCTCTACACGCGCTGGTTCGAGTTCGGGACCTTTTGCCCGATCCTGAGGACACACGGCCATCGCAGCTCGAACGAACTCTTCTCCTATGGCGCGCAGACACCGACGCTCATCGCCTATGACAAGCTTCGCTCGCGGCTTCTGCCGTACACCTACTCCTTGGCGTGGAAGGTCACGCACGACGACCACACGATGCCGCGTCCGCACGTGATGGATTGGCGGACCGAAGAGAAGGTGCGCGACATAGGCGACGAGTTTATGTTTGGTCCGTCCTTTCTCGTCAGCCCGGTGACGAAGGCAGGGATCTCGACTCGAACGGTGTATCTGCCTCCGGCTAAAGGCTGGTACGACTTCTGGACCGGCGAACGCACCGGCGGTGATCAGCAGATCGAGACGAACGCGCCTCTCAATCGCATTCCGGTCTATGTCAAAGCCGGATCCATCGTCCCGCTCGGGCCGGCCAGCGAGTTTGCGGAGGCCAGCTCGGGCGCACCCGTAGAGCTTCGCATCTATTCCGGAGCCGATGCAGACTTTGAGTTGTACAACGATAGCGGCGACTCCTACGACTATGAAAAGGGACAGCATGCGACGATCCGCATGCACTGGGATGACGCCAGCCGGACTCTTGCGCTTGGATCGCGTGCAGGCTCCTTCCCGGGAATGAAGCCAAGCATCACCTTTCGCGTCGCTCTCGCGGCGTCGGGGGTTGGAGCAAGCCCCGATGCAGCTACGGCGTTCAAAGAGATTGTGTATTCGGGGAAAGACTTGAAGGTACATCTGCCGTAGGAAGAACACATTTCTTCGCTGAAGTAACCTCGCTCCATGATGCGTCGCAGAGTGAGAGATCTATCGCGGAGGAGACCTATTTTGGTGGCCCGGGCAGGAGTCCAACCTGCGACCTTCGCGTTAGGAGTGCGCTGCTCTATGCA
>CAXTJC010000384.1:0-3604 GCA_964244225.1 uncultured Acidobacteriaceae bacterium | reverse complement strand
GGGCATATTGCGGTTGCGAACACGGCAGCGCTGGCGGCGGCGAAGGTTGAGAATGGGACGGCGGACCCGGCCGGGGCAAAGATCGATCGCGATGCCGCGGGTGCGGCGACCGGGATTCTACGGGAGTCCGCGGCAACTGCTCTGGTGTTTGCAAAGGTGCCGCGGCCGACGCTCGAACAGAGACGGCAGGCCTTGCGGCTGGCGATTGAAGATGCGCTGGCGCATGGGGTGACGAGCGTGCAGGACAACTCGGATTGGGAGGACTTTCTTGCGCTTGAGGAGATGGAGCACGCCCACACATTGAAGCTGCGCGTTGCGGAGTGGATGGACTTCAATCTGCCGGTTGCGGTGCTCCAGACGCGACGCGCGAGCCATCCGGCGGACGATCCGCTGCTGCACCTGACGCAGCTGAAGGGATTTCTCGACGGATCGCTGGGGTCGCACACGGCGGCGATGCAGGAGCCGTACTCTGATGAGCCCGGTAACTCCGGTCTGCCGCGATATGACGACGAGAAGCTGAATGCGATGGCGGTCGAGCGGGCCGCGGCAGGATTCCAGATCGGCTTTCATGCGATCGGAGATCTGGCAAATACGATGGCGCTCGATGCCTTCTCCGCGGCGGAACAGAATGGACAGCCGGCGAGTCGTCCGGCGCCGCCGCGCAACCCAGATGCGGCGGTAGTAAGCTCCGATACGCAACCGATTAAACCTGAAGATCTGCGGCTGCGGGTGGAGCACGCGCAGGTGCTGCTGCCAGATGACTTTGATCGGTTTGCGGCGCTGGGTGTGATTGCATCCATGCAGCCGTCGCATCTGCTGACGGATATGAACTGGGCCGGGGATCGGCTGGGGCCGGAGCGCTCGCGCTTTGCGTATGCGTGGCACACGTTTCTGGACCATGGGGTGACGCTGGCGTTTGGGACGGACTATCCGGTGGAGTCGATCGATCCGTTTCGCGGGCTGTACTCGGCGGTGACGAGGAAGAATGAGGCGGGGACGAAGAGCTTTGAGGTGGGAGAGGCGATCTCGTTGAATGAGGCAATCTACGCGTACACGCAGGCTTCGGCGTTTGCGGAGTTCCGCGAGCAAATAAAAGGACGGCTGGAGCCGGGAATGCTGGCGGATCTTATTGTGGTGGATCGGGATCTTACGAAGGCGACACCCCGGGAGATGCTCGCAAGTAAGGTGCTGCGCACGGTGGTCAATGGAGAGACGGTGTACCAGGTGGAGACCAGCGAGCAGCCGGAGCAGCACGGAGCGGTGGGTGATATAACTGGGCCCGCTGTAAAGACCCCGGTGGCACCTCCTGCGGCTCCTGCAATGCCGGCGAACACCGCACCTGCGCCGGCGAACACCGCACCGGAGACGAGTGACCACACCGGTGTGAGCCATCCACCCGAGTGAGGGATCCGGGAGCAGGAGAAGGATCGCGGCGCAGGCTGGCGTTTTTGCTTCTATTGGTTGTGGTGATGGTGTGGGGGAGCACCTTCGTCCTGGTAAAGGACGCACTTCAAGATGCCTCTCCGCTGCTGTTCAATGCGCTGCGCTTTCTGCTGGCGGCCGCTGTGCTGCTCGCGGCTGGGTCGCGCGAGCTGCGACAACTCTCGAAGGCGAGCGTGCGCGGCGGCGTTCTAGCGGGTGGGCTCCTGGCTGCGGGATACGAGTTGCAGACTGCGGGGCTGGCGCGGACGACCGCCGTACACTCCGCGTTTATCACTGGGCTGGTGGTTGTCTTTGTCCCTCTGCTGTCGTTCTTCCCAAGGCTGCGAGCAGTGGGTCACGGAAGGCCGGGGTGGCAGGCCCTGCTGGGTACGGGTACTGCATTTACAGGTCTGTTTCTGATCACGACGCCGCCCGGGGTAACACCAGGCTCCGTCATGAGCACGGTAGGAATGGGCGACTTGCTGACGTTGGGATGTGCGATCGCGTTTGCCGGTCATCTGCTCGCGCTGTCGCGGCTCTCCCACCTGCCGGCGAGCCAGCTCGTGCCGCTGCAGATTACCTTTTGCGCCCTGTGCATGACGGTGTGTCTGCCGCTGGGTGGCCCGATTGCGCTGCACTGGACGCCGCGGCTGGCAGTGGCTCTGGCGATTACCTCGCTGCTGGCGACGGCAGGGGCGTTCTGGGTGCAGACGTGGGCGCAGCAGCATCTGCCGGCGACAACGACGGCACTGGTGGTAACGCTGGAGCCGGTATTTGCACTGGTGTTCTCGATGCTGTTCTTTCAGGAGCGGCTTAGCCTGCGGGCGGGCGCGGGTGCGGGACTGATTCTGCTCGGAATCGCCGCGACAGAGCTCCTTTCACCCACAACTCCGGTCAGTTTTGAACCGGCGTAAGGACCGGCGGCGAGTCAGCCGTCGCTCGACCCATACTTTTCGCCCCTGGATCGCGTCTAAAGCTTCGTAAAGGTACGCGAAGTTCGCAATGATACGACCTGCGAGCTCCACGCGACGCCAGCGCCCCACGCGGTTCTCAGAGCCGCACTTACCAGGAAAGAGGAAGACTTCTACGATGGAAACGCCAAAGTCCCACACACCCGGCATACTCGATCGGGCTCGATCTCACCGACTTACTTCTTCGTTCGTTTTGCTGGGGACGCTCTCAGCCGGCATTCTTGCCGGCTCCGTGCTGACGCATGGCGTTAGCGGTAAGGAGACGCAACAGGCAGACACGTCCGACGCGCGGCCGATCGTTATCCCATCGCCGGCGACGCTTTCGAATGGCTTCTCGCAGATTGTGAAGCAGGTTGGGCCTGCTGTGGTGAACATTAATACAGAGTCGCTGCCAAAGCAGAGCGCCCAGCGCAATGGACGGCGGGCCATGCCGCGCAATCCGCATGGGAACGGAAATGGCGGACAGGGCGGTAGTGGGGACGATCAGCAGGACAACATGCAGGACTTCTTCAATCGCTTCTTCGGCGGTCAAGGCGGCCAGGGCGGTGATGGGGAGGATGATGGGCAGGGCGGCGAGCGGCGCGCGCTCGGATCGGGCTTCATCGTCGATTCCAAGGGATACATCATCACGAATAATCACGTGGTGGATAAGGCCGACAAGATCTTTGTGAAGTTGTCGACCGACGCAGAGAATCCGTCCGATCCGGGCCGGCCGGCGAAGGTCGTTGGCGTGGATAAGGATACGGATATCGCCGTGATCAAGATCGATGTGCCGCAGGCGCTGCCGACGGTAAAGATCGGCAACTCGGAGGGCGCACAGGTAGGTGACTGGGTGCTGGCGATCGGAAGTCCGTTCTCGCTTTCAAAGACGGTGACGGCCGGGATCATCTCCGCGAAGAATCGGACGATCGATGAGCCGCCGGGACCGGGGAATGTAGCGGCAAACCAGTTTCAGCGCTTCATTCAGACTGATGCAGCAATTAATCCTGGCAACTCGGGTGGACCGCTGGTAGACATGGCGGGACAGGTCGTTGGGATGAATACGGCGATCTACACCTCGGGCGGGGGTTCATCCGGCGTGGGATTTGCCATGCCGGCTAACACGATTGCCACGGTCTACAACATGCTGATCGGGCCGGAGCACAAGGTCACGCGCGGATCGATCGGTATTACGTTCCAGGCGGCGCAGTCCTCGGCTGTAAGCCGGATGT
>CAXTJC010000383.1:0-3613 GCA_964244225.1 uncultured Acidobacteriaceae bacterium | reverse complement strand
GGCCGGCGGCGAGGGCGATGGGGCGGAAGCGGCCGGGGAAGGACTCGCAGAGGGAGAGGGTAGAGGTGCCGATCGAGCCGGTGGAGCCGAGGACTGCGATGTTCTTCACGAACTTCATTTTCGCAGATCGGCCATAGCGAAGGCCTGCGAAGTTACTGGCGGGGAAGACGGGCTTCGAGGGTGGCGAGGCGCTCGCGGATGTCGATGGCGAAGTCCAGTTTTTCGGAGAGGGCGCGGATGGCCTGGGTGTGCTTCTCGTCGCTGGAGAGGATCATCTGCTCCAGCTTTTCGTTGCGAAGCTGCATCTCCGTTCGCATGGAGTCAATCGAGACTCTCATGGACTTGAGTTCGGGCACGAGAAGATCCTGGACTGCTCCACGGAATGACTCGACGACACTCTTGGAGGTGCTCATCGTAGGGAGACCATATCGCAGCCGGCAAGCAAGGTTTCTGCGGTTGCATTGACCTATGAAATGCCGCGATGAGGGGCATTTCCGTCAGCGTGAAGGCTTCAAGCTGACTTGACGGCTGGTTTGGGCGCGGCCGCCCACGAGGTATTGAGGCAGTAGTTGAGGTAGAGCGAGGAGAGAAAGAAGGTAAGGAGGCTGCTGATGTGACGCTCGGAGCCTTGGACGCGCGCGTGCTTGATGATCTCCTCGCGCAGGAGAAAGTTTCCGCCGATCCAGATGAAAGGAGAGATCAGAACGAGCGCGTCCATGATGCCGCTGAGGATGGCATGCTCGTAGACCGAATACGAGAGGCAGGCGATGAGCGAGAAGGTGATGAAGCAGGTGAGCGGCAGCCAGGCGCGCCGGCGGAGACCGATCCAGAGGCCGAGATAGATCGCGAGAAGGATGGGGCCGAGGCCGAGGGTGACCAGCACGAAGAGCGTCATCCAGACGGGACCGGCGTGGGCTGTCCAGGGTAGACCGTGTTTGTCTTCAAGCAGGCTCATCGCGGAGCCGACTGTACTCCAGCGCGGTATGGGCTGGGAAGGGGAAAGTTGCGGGGCGAGTGAAAGCTACTGAGAACTACCAGTTTGCGGCATACCAAAGCTGAAGCAAACAACGGCAGAGGCAAAATGCGGGGATCTCTCCGCTACAGCGCGTTGCGCCTTCGGTCGAGATGACGGCTTTCTTTTAGTTTCGGGTGTGTTGAAGCTGAAACAAACGACGGCAGAGGCCAATGCGGGAATCTCTTTGCTACGGCGCGTTGCGCCTTTGGTCGAGATAACGGCTTCCTTTCGGGGAACACTGCTTAGAAGCGGCCGAGGCCTACGGCGTCCTTAAGGACGAGCGCGTACCAGAGGACGGGGGTGGCGAGCAGGAGGGCGTCGATGCGGTCGAGGATGCCGCCGTGCCCGGGGAGGAGGGTGCCGGAGTCCTTGACGCCGGCGCCACGTTTGACGGCGGACTCCAGCAGGTCGCCGAGCTGGGCGGCAATGTTGAGGACGGCGGCGAGGGTGAGGGTCTGCCAGAGGGGCTCGCCGATGTGGAGGAGCAGATTGCCGCGGGCGCTGAGGGCGTCGCTCGCGTAGAGGAGCAGGCCGGTGATGGCGAGCGAGCCGAGGATGGAGGCGATGGCGCCCTCCCAGGTCTTGCCAGGGGAGAGGCGCGGGGCGAGCTTGTGACGGCCGAAGGCGCGGCCGACGTAGAGCGCGGCGATGTCGCCCGACCAGACGGCGAGCATGAGAAAGACGACGAGGGCGGGGCCGTCCTCCTGCTTCCAGAGCAGCGGGATGAGGGAGAGCGGGTAGGCGATCCAGATGAGGCCAAAGAGGCCCTGGGCGGTATCGGGCAGGACCTGGATGGCGGGCGAGCGGAAGCCGTTCCAGGCAAAGAGCGCGAGGGTGAGGAAGCTGATGACGGGCGGCTGGGCGTCCACCGGGAAGCTGGGCAGAGTGACGGCGAAGACGGCCGCGGTGGCGGCGATCATCCACGGAAGCGGGATGCGGAGCCTGGCGCTATGGGCTTCCGCGCCGACGCGGGCGAGCGAGAGGTACTCGAAGGCGGCGAGCTCGGCCACGAGGAGCGCGGCGAGGGTCAGCATCCAGATCTTGCCGAAGAAGATGAGGGCGAAGACGGCAAAGATGAGGACGAGGGCGGTGAGGATGCGTTTCATGGACCGTCTTTCAGCATATACGGCAGTGCAAAGAGGAGGTTCCAGGGGGCATGAAACGCATCTCAATGGCCATGACTATGACGCAGAGGACGAAGGCGGAGATCGAGACAAAGACCCTGGGCAACTCGGACATGGAGCTGACCGCGATTGGGTTGGGGGCGTGGGCGATCGGCGGGGGCGAGTACGCCTTTGGCTGGGGAAGCCAGGAGGAGACGGACTCGATCGCGGCGATCCAGAAGGCGATCGACATGGGTCTGAACTGGATCGATACGGCGGCGATCTATGGGCTCGGGCGCTCGGAGGAGGTGGTGGGGAAGGCGCTTCGGCAGATGGAAGGCGAGATCCCGTATGTGTTTACCAAGTGCTCGATGCGATGGGATGAGAAGCGGGAGATCTATCGGAGTCTGACGGCGGAAGGGGTGCGGTATGAGTGCGAGCAGAGTCTGCGGTGGCTGGGGATCGAAACGATCGACCTGTACCAGATTCACTGGCCGCAGCCGGAGGAGGAGATCGAGGAGGGCTGGGGGGCGATGCAGGATTTGATTAAGGAAGGCAAGGTGCGATTTGCGGGGGTGTCGAACTTTTCGGTGGCGCAGATGGAGCGCCTGCAGACGATAGCGCCGATTACGTCGCTGCAGCCGCCGTTCTCGCTCATTAACCGGAAGGTGGCGGCGGAGGTTCTGCCGTTCTGCGAGCGGAATAATATTGGCGTCATTAATTACTCGCCGATGCAGTCTGGGCTACTGACGGGGAAGATGACGGCGGAGCGGGTGGCGGCGATGCCGAAGGATGACTGGCGGCAGGGTAATGCGAACTTCAAGTCGCCGAAGCTGGAGAAGAATCTCTCGCTGGCAAAGCTGCTGACGGAGATCGGCGCGCGACATCATGTGGAGACCGGCGTGGTCGCGGTGGCGTGGACGCTAGCGAATCCGGCGGTGACGGCGGCGATTGTGGGGGCGAGGAGTCCAGAGCAGGTGGTGGGGACGGCGGATGCGCTGAAGTTTCGGCTGAGTGCGGAGGAGGTGGGGGAGATTGATGCGTTTGTGAGTAAGGAGGGGATTGGGGCCTAAAGCACCGCACGTCCAAGTTATTGATTCTTGTTCGGCTGCCTGTTATTTACCTCAGTCCGGCACGGCTCTGAATAGAGAAGGTCTGATCAAGGCTAAGAACCTTTGTCTTTCAGGAAAGATGTTTTCGCTTGTCCGAACGAAAAGCAGGTTCCTCGCGGTCCTCGGAATGGAAGAAAGAAAAGCAAAGAACTTGATCAGAGTTTCCTTGGTTCTGCTTTTACGGATTCTCCTTCGCGAAAGCTGCTATGCAGTAGCTGCCGCTGTGGCCGCCATCGATGTCTTGTACGAAGGCCCTTATAGCATTGTGTTCGTCTGCACCAGGAGTCAGGACGAGGTCGCGGTCGAGCACGGGGCCGTTCTGTGGCAGAACCAACCGTCCGGAGCCTTTCTGGATATAGGCATCCAAGGCGTGCCGGGGCGGG
>CAXTJC010000382.1:0-3619 GCA_964244225.1 uncultured Acidobacteriaceae bacterium | reverse complement strand
CACCGCTACCACCGCCGCAACGCCGTAAATAAACTCGAAGCGGAACCACAGATAGACCAGCATGCCAATCAACGAGTAAATCGTCGCAAAGGTGGCCTGCTTCTGCAGTTGCTTGCCGGCCGTTGGCCCAACGATCTCCACCTGCTCGATCGAGAAGCCGGAGTCATGATAGTACGTGTGCAGCGCGCCCTCGACCTGCTCGCGGCCGGCGTCGTGCTGCTGGTCGGTCGATTGTGGCAGCGCGATAATCACCTTGTTCGCGGCCGCGCCGCTGGGGTCCGAGATGCGCTGAATGGTCGCGTCGCGCAGGCTGCCGGACGCCATCGCCTGGCGGATGTGCTCCTCGTTCGGCGCCCTGTCGAACGCCACGCGGATCTGCGTGCCGCCCTTGAAGTCCACGCCGAGCGGAATGTGGTGCCAGAACAGCATGCTCAGCACGCCGGCAACGGAGAAGACGAGAGAAAAACCGAGGAAGTACCACTTCTTCCCCAGCCAGTCGATAGTGCTATTGCGGAACAGTTCCACTTGGAGTCCTTGCGAGTTCTAAAGCTATGGGTGAGGCGTTGCCGTTCTACGTTCTACGTTGTCCGTTATGCCATCTTAGTTATCAGTTGCCTACAATCACGAAGAACGGAAAACGGTCAACGGACAACTAGATCGAAAGCGCCGCGCCGCGCATCTTGCGCTCAAGAATCGCGTCGAAGATCACGCGCGAGACGAAGACGGCGGTGAACACATTGGCGAGCAGGCCAAACGCCAGCGTTACCGCAAAGCCGCGCACCGGGCCCGAGCCGAAGAGGAACAGAATCAGCGCCGAGACGATGGTCGTCACGTGCGTGTCAATGATGGTCTGGAGCGCGTGGCTGAAGCCCTGCTGCACCGCCGCCGCGTTGGTCTTACCCGCGCGCAGCTCCTCGCGGATGCGCTCGAAGATGAGAACGTTCGAGTCGACGCCCATGCCAATCGTCAGGATCACGCCCGCGATCCCCGGGAGCGTTAGCACCTGGCCCGAAAAGCCCATGAAGCCGAGCAGGATGACCAGGTTCAGCAGCAGCGCGAGATCCGCGTTGATGCCCGCGCCGCGATAGTAGACCAGCATGAAGATCATCACGGCCAGCATGCCCGCGACCGCCGCGATCACACCCTGCCGGATAGACGCCGCGCCGAGCGAGGGGCCGACCGTCCGTGTCTCGAGATAGCTCAGCGTCGCCGGCAGCGCACCCGTCCGCAGCATCAAGGAAAGATCCGTCGCCTGCTGCTTGGTAAATCCGCCCGTAATCTCGCCGCGATCGCGGATCGCCGACTGAATGCCCGCCACCTCGCGCACCTTGTTATCGAGCACGATGGCCATCTGCCCCGTGCCTTTGTGCTGCTCGGTGTACTTATAGAAGCGGTTGCCGGCCTCGGTCGTCAGATTGAACGTGATGTTCGGCCGCCCCTCCTGATCCTGGCTGGGCTGCGCATCGCGGAAGTCCGTGCCTTCCACCTCGCTCGCGCGCTTCAGCAGCCACACGCTCTCGGGCGCGGTCGCCGTCGCGTTGCCGTGCAGCATAATCGAGTCGGCCGGGATCGCACCGTTGTTGGCGGTCAGCGCCGCCTGATCATCCGCGTAGGGCCCGGCCGAGACGGCATGGATGGCCAGCTTCGCGGTCGACTGGATAATGTCTTCCACGCGATCGAGGTTATCCACGCCCGGCAGCTCCACCAGGATCTGGTTATCGCCGAGGCCATACTTCTGGATCACCGGCTCTGCCACGCCCAGCTTATCCACGCGCTCGCGTATGGTCTCGATCGACGTATCGAGCGTGCGCTCGTTCACATCGCGGATCGCCGCCTGCTTCAGATTCAGGTTCAGGCTGCCGTCGGCCGCCGTGCCAACCTCATAGTTGCCATAGTCCTGCCCGGTCGCCACAGTGCGCGCGTCGCTCAGCTTCCCGGAGGGAATGCCCGTGACGACGATCGCCTGCGGATGCGCCGCGTCCGTCTTGCCGACGCTCACGCCCGCCAGGCCGGCCTTCTCAAGATCGGCCTGCAGCCGCGCCGCGTCCCGGTCCGTCAATGACGCGACCGCCTCCGCCACATGCACCTCCAGCACCAGGTGAATGCCGCCCTTAAGATCCAGGCCCAGGTTGATGCGGTTGCGGATCGACTGCGTCAGGCCACCGTGCGGAATGCCGATGAAGCCGTAGCAGAAGACCAGCAGGATCGCTACGATGAATGCCGTCTTACCGGCCAGATTCTTTGCCATGAGTCCTGTCGCGGCGACCTTGCGTCTGATCCGGTCTGCCGCTCTTTCCTTCTTCTCGATCGCGGCAGGCCCGAAGGCTCTGCTGCGAATCGGATCGTTCCTCGTTCAAGTCTGCTGCTACTCCCCGGCCGTCGTCACCGCGGCGATCGCACTCTTCACAAACTCCAGCTTGGTGTTGTCCGGCTGCACCCGAAGAATGACCGTGTCGTCTCGCAGCGCGATCACTGTACCCCGCAGGCCGCCATTGGTCGTCACCTGGTCGCCGGACTTGAGCTGGTTCAGCATCTCCTGCCACTTCTTCTGCTTCTGCTGGTTGGGCCGCACCAGAAAGAAGTACATCGCGACCATAAACAACAGCAGCAGCGGCAGGCTGCCCAGACTGCCGAGCCCGGCTCCGCCGAATTGCATCCATAATGCCAGTGCCACGCTGTACCCCGAATCTTGAGAGACTCGCCTCCCGCTCGCAGCGCGGGCCGGCCCAGACTGCCCGAGCCGCACAAAACTACGTGTCAGACGAGACGGCCTTCGGGCCAGGACAGCACCACGCTTGCGTTCCATCCAGCCCGAAACCCCAAGATGAGGTGCTTGCCCAGGGAGGGTGAACGGCGTGCGCAGGGGCGCGGACACAGAGATCTATGTCCAGTGCCTAAGCATCGCGTACTGGGCAACCCCTGTCAAGACAAGGATGGCTGCCGCGGGCCGATCACGAGCCTTCGCGCCTTTTGGTTGTCATCCCGCAGGGATCTGCTGTTGTCCTAAGACCGCTGCGGACCCTATGCCTTTAAATATCGCAGCGCTGCCCGAGCCGCATGAAACCCACACATGCCATGCACCCCACCACCCGGCGGCGTCGAGCTCGAACACAAAAACAGCCCGGCGCGCGACGTCTCATATAACCGCGGCGTCGGCCGCATCGCCGTCTGCCACGCCGTCATCGCGCCGCCGCTCAGGTCGCCGCCCACCAGATTCGCGTTCGCCGCCTCGAGCGCCGCCGTGCCCATCGCGTGCCGCGCCAGAATCCGCTCGCCAAACCCCGGCGCGAAGCGCTCCACCTGCGCCTCAATCGCCTCCGTCGCATCGCCCGCCCAGCCGTTCGGCACATGGCAGTAGGCCCACGCCGTATGCTTGCCCGCCGGCGCCCGCGTCGGATCGCAGACACTTGGCTGCACCAGCAGCGTGAACGGCCGCGCATCCACCGTGCCCGCCCACGGCGCGCGCTCACTGGCCGCGATCTCATCGAGCGTTCCGCCTACATGCACCGTTCCCGCCCGCCGGCAGCCCGGCGCGCTCCACGGGATCGGCCCGTCCAGCGCCCAATCCACCTTGAACGACCCCGGCCCGTACTTGTACCGGCCCAGCAGCTTCGCATAG
>CAXTJC010000381.1:0-3630 GCA_964244225.1 uncultured Acidobacteriaceae bacterium | reverse complement strand
GCGTCTCGGACCAGCTCTCGATCGCTCCCAGCGGCGTATCACGCCAATCCTTGTCCCGGATCAGATCCGCCAGCGCCCCCTCGCCCCGCAGCAAAGGCACAGCTCCGCCCTCATCCACAACAGCGGAACCTCTCGCGATCGGTTCGGGTCGCTTCATCACCTATCAGAATCGCTGATCGAAACCAAACTGACAATACTAGGCCCCCTGCCACACCGCTTTTTTCCTGCCTACCCCTTTTCTTGGCTTTCTCTTCCTGGCTTCTCTGCTTCGCTTTACCTGCTTCGCTTTCCATGCTTGGCCTCCCTGTTTTACCTGCTTTACCTGCATGGCTTCTCTGCTTGGCTTTACCTGCTTGGCTCCTCTGTTTGGCTTTACCTCCTTGGCTTCTCTGCTTGGCTTTACCTGCTTCGCTTCTCTGTTTACCTGCTTTAAACTGAATAATCCCCTAAAACTCATTCCCCTTTCCCCGGCACGGGTCTACTATTCAGGCACTATCGCTTCCCGGGTCAAAAACTCTGCATGGGCTTTTGGTGAAAGGATTCCAATGCCTGCTCGATGCACAAAAGGATTTCTCTTCGAGGACGACTGGATCAGCATGACTCTCCATGCCCGCCTCTCTGGCCTGGACGAGTTTGCCTCCGCGCGCAAGCTCAGCTCCATGAAGTCGCTCGAGGAACGCTGGCGCATCCACTGTGAAACCTGTCCTCTCTGCTCCCGCCACGACACCCCGCCCGAAGCCAGCCTGCGCGAGGAGTACCAATGGAAGCGCGCGCAGTTTCACGGCGCTCTCACCTGTGATGTCGCCCGCCTTCCCACCTCCGGCCTCAGCGTCTCCTCTGTACGGCAAACCGGTGTAGCCAGCACCTCCACCCGTCTGCTGCTCGGAGAACTCGAACACCTCCGCCGCCGCCTGCTGACCCACTAACCGATGCTCCCCTGCTTGTTGTCTCTCCGGTTCTTATTCTGACCCTGAGCGTGGTTCAAACGGGAACGTGCAAGGTCCCCCTTGGTTGTCATCCTTCGCGCAGCGGAGAATCTGCTGCTTCTAATTTCTCTTGATGTCATTCCGAGCGATCGGGGTTCCCGGCGAGCGCATCTGCTCGCTGGGGTGGGAAGCCGAGGAACCCGCCCTTCTAGTTGTCATTCCGAGCGATCGGGGTCCCCGGCGAGCGCACTTGCTCGCTGGGGTGGGAAGTCGAGGAACCTGCTTCTCTACCGGGAACCCCGACCCCCGCCACCGTAAACAGCCTTTCACCACGGAGCGAAGCGACGCGCTTTCATTCAAATCACCAACCCGCAGTAACCTAGCCCCATGCGCCCGCCCCATGTCGCCTTCTTTACCGACTCCTTCCACGAGGTCAACGGCGTCGCCCACACCAGCCGCAACTTCGCCGCCTTCGCCCAACGCCGCGGCCTTCCCTTCCTCAGCATCCGCGCCGGCTCCGCCCCGCCCACCTCAGACAACGACTTCCATACCCTGGAGCTGCCCCGCTCCCGCGCCGCTATCTCGCTTGAGAAAGACCTCCACTTCGACCCGCTCTTCGCCCGCCACACCCGCACCATCGATCGCGCGCTCCGCCGCTTCCGTCCCGACATCCTCCACATCACCGGCCCCAGCGAGCTCGGCATCGCCGGCGCCTGGTTCGCCTGGCGTCACGGCATCCCGCTCGCCGCCTCCTGGCACACCAACGTCCACGAGTACGCCGCCCGCCGCATGCACTGGCTCACCCGGCATCTCTCCGCCCATCGCGCCGGCCAGACCGAGAAATTTGTAGAACGGCTCTCGCTCCTTGCCGTCACTCGCTTCTATCGTCTCGCCCGCGTCCTCTTCGCCCCCAACCCCGAGCTCTGCACCCTCCTCGAGCGCATGTGCCGCCGCCCCTGCCACCTCATGCAGCGCGGCGTCGATACCGAGCTCTTCACCCCCGCGCGACGTTCGCGAAATCGCCTCCAAACGCCCCCTGTCCTCGACCAAACTGCGCTCTACCCCGACGAAAAAACGCTGCTTTTAGGCTTCGTCGGCCGCCTCTCGATTGAGAAAAACGTGGCTCTCCTGCCTCGCATCCAGGCCTCTCTTCGCGCCTCCGGCATCCTCAACACCCGCTTTCTCATCGTCGGCCACGGTCACCTCGAACCTCAGCTTCGTCAACAACTTCCAGACGCCCTCTTCGCCGGCGTCCTGCGCGGAGAGGCCCTCGCCGAGGCCTACGCCAACATGGATCTCCTCGTCTTTCCCTCCCACACCGACACCTTCGGCAACGTCGTCCTCGAAGCCCTCGCCTCCGGCGTCCCCGCCCTCGTCACCACCCACGGCGGACCCCGCCATATCGTCCGTCCTGAAACCGGCTATATCGCTGAAGACGAGGCGTTTGCGCCCACCATCGCGCGCCTCCTCGCCGACCCCGCCCGTCATCAATCCATGCGCCAAGTCGCCCGATCCTACGCCCTCACCTGCAGCTGGGACGCCGTCTTCGAAAACCTTTACACCGCCTACAACTCCATTCTTTAGAAATACTTATCTCCCCAACTGGCCCAGGTACACCCCATAGGCCGGAAGCCGCACACTCCCCAGCGGCATCGCTCCCATTCCCGCATCCGTCCGCACCACCGTCCGCAGAAACAGCCCTCGCAGCCGCAGCCGCGCAAACTCCTCTGTCAAATGCAGCGTGCACGGCTCTCCCCGCAGATTCACCACCGCCACCAGCGGCTGCCCTCCACGGCCTTGCCACACCGAGACCAAAGCTCCCGTATCGTCTTCATTCAAAAGAGTCTGTTCCCCACTAAGCATAGCGGCATTGCCGCGATGCAGACCGATCATCCTCTGGTACCAGACAAAGATCGCGTCCCCCGGGAGCTCAAGCGCCGTGGCCGCGGCCGCCTTGCGCGCGGCCGCGGCACGGCGCGCGTTGGAGGCCGCCGCCGGGCTCGTTGCCATCTCAATCGCCTTCGTCTCCGCGGCCTCCCTCTGTGCCTCCTCGAGCCGCGCCTCTTCCTCTGGTCCCACACCCACATCCTGCGCCCGCAGCGCAACACTTCCTCGAACCAGCAGCAGCGCCGTAGCCCGCGCTTTGGCCTCCTCGCCTGTGACCGGCGGCGCCGTTCGGCTGATCGCTGCCACGCGAGTTCCCAAGACGCCGCGCGCGGGCCCGGCCGACATGTTGGCCGATGTGCTGATCGAGACTCTCACGGCCGCCACATCCGTTGCCTGCGATCCGGAGCCAAAGCCGCGCAGCGTCGAAAAAACCATATCCGGCGAGTCTCCGGCGCGATTCGCACCAGCGGGATCGGTACTTCGAGCCTCCTCCGCAGCCGCCTCGCCGGCAAGAACGCGATCGCCGATATAGCCGCGCAGTACTCCGCGCAATGCACGAACCATCTCGCCGGAGCCGCTTCTGTCTCCCGGCAAATAAACTCCGCTCACCCCACGGTTCAGCCAGAATCGGGCGTCCGCCAGCAGCGCATCGCCCGACAGCATTGACGGCAGCTCCACCATAAGCCGCATGCGCCGCCCACTCGCCTCCCGCATCAGTTGGTCGAACTCATCCAGCGTTCCGTAGCTGCCCGCAAGCTGCGGTTCAGCGCGGCTGACGGCAGCGGCGCCCGCATCAATGCCGCGCAACAGGATGGCA
>CAXTJC010000380.1:0-3637 GCA_964244225.1 uncultured Acidobacteriaceae bacterium | reverse complement strand
CGTAGCGGCCCCAGTTGATGGCGGTTTCGAGCTGGCGAAGGGTCTCTTCCTCGGAAAACTGCTCGTCGAGCATGTCGTGGAAGAACTCTTCGGAGACGGTGCGGTCGCTCTTGGCCTCGATGGCGCGGACGATCTGCCGGAGCAGAAGGACGTGTTCGACGGCGGCGTTGCGGAAGAGCTCCTTCTGGCGGAGGATCTCGGAGTTGGCGAACTCAGCGCCGGTGGGGGTGATGACGGCGTCGCCCTCTGTGACGGTGAGGAAGCCGAGCAGCTGGGCGGCATCCACGATCGGGAGCAGGTCATCGACCTCAAAGGAGAGGTCGTTAGCGAGCTTGTAGATGTCGTCCTTGCCGTGGTGGTCTAGCAGCAGTTCGAGCAGGCCGGCGATGCCGCCGGGGCGGGCGTGGGGGAGCATCTGGTAGTGCATCAGGCGCTGATCGCGGACGCGCTTGCCGGTAGAGCTCTGCGGCAGGGCGGGCGGCTGGGCGTCGGGCTGGGTGAGGACTTTGTAGATGTAGTCTACGAGCTGGGTGAAGGCGGCGGCCTTGCGATCGCGCGGGTGAGCGAGGGAGACCTTGAAGTCAGTACGGACGTGGCCGGGGTTACGGCCGAGAACGATGATGCGGTCGGCGAGGAGAACGGCTTCCTCGATGTTGTGGGTGACTAGGAAGATGGCCTGGGTGGGAATGGTCTTCTTCTGCCAGAGCTCGAGGAGCTCGGAGCGGAGGTTCTCCGCGGTAAGGACGTCGAGGGCGGAGAAGGGCTCGTCCATGAAGAGTACCTCGGGCTCGACGACGAGAGCGCGGGCGAAGCCGACGCGCTGGCGCATGCCGCCCGAGAGCTCCTTTGGGTAGGCGAGCTCGAAGCCGTCGAGGCCGACGGTGTCAAGGATGTGAAGCGAGCGTTTGCGGCGCTCGGCGGTCTCCATGCCGCGGGCCTGCAGCGGCGCCTCGACATTTTCAAGGACGGTCAGCCAGGGAAAGAGGGCGAAGCTCTGGAAGACAATCGAGACGTTGACGTTGGCGGAGACGATGGGCTTTTCATGCCAGAAGACCTCGCCGGCCGAGGGTTTGGAGAGGCCGGTGAGCATACGCATAAGGGTGGATTTGCCGGAGCCGGAAGGGCCAAGCAGCGCGATGATCTCGCCGGCGGGAATCGACAGGTCGGTGGGGGAGATGACCTGAATACGATTTTCGCTCGGCTGAGCGTAGTACTTCTCCACACGTTGGGCACGGATGATGGCTGGCTGCATAAGGCAAGGCGAAATTCGGATTTCCGGGCGGCCAAACCAGCCCGGGAGTTTTTCAGGGGGCGGAGTCTTTGAAGGCCTGCGCTCAGCGTATCATTACCCTTGTTTGCAGACCTTCAACGAGCTGGCGCGAACGTAGCCGGCCCCTTCGCAGTAGAGCTACCCCGGGGATATTGAAACGTATGTCAGAGTCAACATCGAATCACTCCAAGCCTCGCGTGCTGGTAGCAGACGACGAGCAGGTGATCGCGAATACGCTGGCGATTATCTTGAACCAAGCCGGATTTGAAGCACGCGCAGTGTTTAGTGGAGAGAAGGCGGTCGAGGCGCTCGATTCCTTTCAGCCGAACATGCTGATCAGCGACGTGATCATGACGGGCATGACCGGAATTGAAGCGGCCATCATTACCAGAAGCAAGATCCCCGCGTGCAAGATTCTGTTGTTCTCCGGGCAGGCCGCCACGGCCGACCTGTTGGAGAAGGCGCGCATTCAGGGTCATGAGTTTGAGATCCTGGCAAAGCCGGTGCACCCGACCGATCTGCTGGCCAAGCTGCGCGCGTAGGTGCGGATACGCTTCAGGAGAGACCCTCGACGCCGAGGGTTTTTCTATGCCCGCGCGGCACCAACCGGACGCTGGCGATCCTTGATGCGGCGGGCGGGAACGCCGGCATAGACGCTCCAGGGCTCAAGCGAGCGGGTTGCAATGGCCCCGAGACCGAGCACGGACCCTTCGCCGAGGTTGACGCCGGGCGAGACGATGGCGCGGGCGCACACCCAGGCGTAGGCTCCGATCTCTGTCGTATAGGCGAGTAGAGGAAAGTCGGCGCGATTGTAGTCATGCGTGGCGCCGCAGAGATAGGCGTCTTGCGAGACGATTGCGTGCGAGCCGAAGATCATAGGGGCCGGGTTGTAGATCTCAGCGCCGTCGGCGATGGCGACGGAGTCCGACGCGTGAAGGTTCCAGGGGGCCCAGATGCGTGCGCCGGGGTAGATGTGGCACTCCGGTCCGAGACGCGCGCCAAAGAGACGAAGCAGAGTGCTGCGCCAGGCGTGAAACGGGCGTGGAGACGGCCGGAACAGAAGCAGACGGCACAGATTCCAGGTGAGACGGCGGAGCCGATCCGATGCTGAGAAGGCGGGGCGCTTGTAGGGGTCAGCCGCGGTCGCGGAGGTGATGGTGTCGGCGGCGTTATAGTGAGGTTGCCGCGGGTCTGGCATAGATTCTGGTGCGGAATCCGACATCGGATTGGCTGCCGGGCTCATGGTTGCGACTCCGCGCGGCGGGGCATGCCGGGGGCCTCATCGAAGAGGCGGATGATGCGGGCGGCGTTGCGGCGCATGTCATAGCGGCGGGTAAAGGTCTTATAGGCTTGCTCGCCCATACGACGTTTTTCTTCGGGCGAGAGGCGAATCCAGCGCTCCAGCAGACGGACGGTGCCGTCGAGGGTATCGATCTCCATCAGGCCGCCGCCATCGGCTGCGATCTCTTCAGCGATGTTGACTTTGTCGGCGAGCAGGACCGGCCTGTAACAGCTCATGGCCTCGGCGACGGCGATGCCGAAGTTTTCCTGATGTGAGGGAAGGACGAAGGCCTCGGACGCGCGGAAGGCTCCCCATTTGACCAGGCCCTTCAGCATGCCTGGCCAATGGACGCGGCCAGCGATGCCGAGGGAGTCGGCACGCGCCTTGAGCTCGGCCGACCAGTGCTGCTGATCCGGGCCGGCCATGACGAGCTCGAGCGAGGGATCGAGCGCGGCGACCTGGGCGAAGGCGTCGATGAGCAGATCACAGCCCTTCTTGCGGTGAATGCGGCCGAGAAAGAGGAGGAAGCGGCGGCCGCGGAGCTCCGGGCAGTGGGTGTAGAAGGCTTCGAGCTCCTGGGCGGGATCGGCCACCGAGCTTGAGGCGCCGTAGGGGACGACGAAGCCCTTCCAACGATGCAGCCAGAAGCTCTGTCTCGCGAGGCGCTCTTCGGCGTCGGTGGTGAAGAGAACGCGATAGGCGCCGCGCAGAATCCAGTACTCGGCCGAGAGCCAGTAGAGCCACTTCTTCAGGTGCTTGAGGGGAAAGCGATGCTTGAAGTAGGGGTCGAGCATGCCGTGGGTGAAGACGACGTACGGCTTTTTGCCGGCGAAGGTGCGCCAGGCGGCAAAGCCGACGTACTGCCAGAGGCCATTGACGACGACGCCGTCGAAGCGGTGCGCGTTGGCTTTGAGCCACGGCCGCAGCCTGGTGGCATAGGCGTAGACGCCCCTGCCGGGGCCGAGCGGATGGACGGTGAAGTTAAGTTCTTTCAGAAACGGAGCGTCCGGAGCGTCGAGCGTGACGACTTCGCCGCGGTAGTCCGGTGGGCCGAAGTTGAGCAGGGAACGAACCGATTCGGTGGG
>CAXTJC010000379.1:0-3643 GCA_964244225.1 uncultured Acidobacteriaceae bacterium | reverse complement strand
CTTTTTGACGTGAGTGGCGCCGTCTGAGAACTCGAAGGAAAGATTATTTGGCGCGCGGAGATCGCCGGTGGCTGACGGAACAAACATGGCGTTGCGCAGACCGGCGGTGAGAGCGGGCTCGTAGGTAAAGAGCGAGAGCGGGTAGCCGAACTTCTGGGCTGCCTGCTCGTGCACGAGATCGAGCGGCTTGCCGTCGGAGTCGCGCTGCTGCTTGAGCAGCCAGGAGCGAACCTCAGCGCCTTTGTTCGAGAACGTGATGCGGTAGAGCTCGTTTTCGACTGTGGTGGTGGTCTCTGCAGGAGCCTGCACGGTCGGTGCTACGCCCGAGCCGCTGGGCGGCGTGGTGACGCCCGCGTTGCGGAGGAGCTCGGCTGATGGCTGCGGAATGCCGGCCGCCGGCGTTGTCTGCGCGGCGGTCTGGCTGTTCGCCGGGTTTGGAGAAGCAGTCTGCGGATTGTGCTTCGACCTGTAAAACTGCAGGCCGGTAAAGACCGCGACCATGACGAGCATCATCACGAGCAGGTTGGTGTTGCTGCCCTGCGCGCCTTGCTGATTGGGATTCTTGAACTCTGCCAAGCGGGTAGCTTCCTGTCTGATACGGCGTTGAGGGATTGGCTCAGCCGAGATGGCGCGAGATGCACCGCTTCTTATGGTAAATGGTTCTGATTGCGGGGCTGTGGCTTGCCATCACTGGCAGGCGGAACGGGATCGAGGCCGCCGACGGACCAGGGGTGGCAGCGGCTAAGCCGGCGTATCGCCAGAAAGGATCCGCGCAGCCAGCCATGACGCTCAACAGCGATGTAGGCGTACTCGGAGCAGGTCGGCAGGTAGCGGCACTGTCCCAGCCCGGTCGCGGCGAAGACCGGCGAAAGCGCTCGTCGATAGACGGTGAAGAGCGCGGCGGGAAGGCGGCCCGTCATCAGGGTCTTGCCTCGGATCTCGCGGCGGAGACTGCCGGTACAGACTTCGCTACTCGATCAAGCGCGGCCTGCACGGTACGAAAGATGCTGGCGATCTCGCGATTGAGCTGGGCATACTCCAGAGTCAATACTGACCGGCGCGGGTGCAGGATGACATCGACCGGCGCGGTCAGCAGCGGCAGGTTGGCGGCGACCACAGCCCGCAGCCGGCGCTTGATGCGATTGCGGTCGTGCGCCTTGCCGAGCGCCTTGGGCACGGTCAAGCCAATGCGCGGGCCTGCCGTGTCCGATCGTCGATCGGCCGGCCGTGCCGCGAAAAAGTAGGCCATCTGCTTGGTGAACTGCTTTCGGCTGCGGGCGTACGCGTGCTGGTAGTCGGCGTGCTTTCGCAGACGGTGCTGGATGGGCATGGCTGGTTTCATGGTACGTCTTCCAGGAGAAATCTCTGCCCGAACACCGGCGGCGGCTGACGTAGCGTCTGCAGTATAGTTCTGCGCATGACCTCTGGACAGCTCCCTCCCGACCTGCTCGACCGTCTCTTCTCCCTGGGCGGAGCGCTGGTGCTGCCCTGCTGGCTGCTGCTGTTGTTTACGCCGGGCTGGCGATGGACGCAGCGTCTGGCCACATTCGCTGCGCCGCTCCTTCTGGCCGCCGTCTACCTTGCGCTGCTGCTGACGGCGCATGCGCCGCCCGGTGCGGGCTTCAACTCGCTCGCTCAGGTCGCGCTGCTGTTCAGCGTGCGGCAGGCGCTGCTGGCGGGGTGGCTGCACTATCTCGCGTTCGACCTGTTTACCGGGGCGTGGGAGGCGCGCGACGCCATGCGGCTGGGGATCTCGCGATGGCTGGTCGCGCCGTGCCTGCTGCTGACGTTCCTGTTCGGACCGGTCGGGCTGGCGCTCTACCTGCTCCTGCGGCTCGGGATGCGGCGGCGGCTTGGCGCCTCGATCGAAGGCGTGGCGGCGTGACAATCACTGCCTCGATGCCGTGGCGGCGTGCCTGGGCGTGGAACGGGGAGAACCGCGGGCTGCTCTTCGGCGCGTGGTGGAACGCGGTGCTGCTGCTGGGAGGCCTGGCGGCGCTGCCCTTCGATCACCGGCTCATTCTGGGGCTCAATCCCTGGATCAAACCGATGAAGTTCGAGATCTCGCTGATCGTCTACTCGCTCACCCTGGCGCTGCTGTTCTCGCTCCTGGGCGAGGGCGGCCAGTTGCGGCGGCAACGGTTGCGGATGGGCTGGGGCATCGGCATCGCGGCCGCCGTTGAGATCACGCTCATCTCGCTGCAGTCGGCGCGTGGCGTGCCCTCGCATATGAACTACACGACGCCCTTTGACGGACTCGTCTTCGCAGTCATGGGCGTCTTCATCGCGATCAACACCTATCTTCTGGCTGAGTTGCTGTGGCTGTTCTGCACCACGCAACTCAACCGGCCTGCGGCGGAGCTATGGGGGATACGCTTGGGGCTGGCCATGATGCTGGCCGGCAGCCTGGAGGGCGTGTGGCTGGTAATCCACGGTGCCCATACCGTTGGCGCGCCCGATGGCGGCGCGGGACTGCCGTTTGTGAACTGGAGCACCGCCCATGGCGACCTGCGCGTCGCCCACTTCTTCGCGCTCCACGCGCTGCAGCTGCTGTGGGCGGCAGGATGGCTGCTGGGGCGGTCGAGCCTGCCCGCACGACGTGCGGCGGCGGCAACTATGGCTGTCGCGCTGCTGTACGCAGGTGGGGTCTGGCTGCTGTTCGCCGAGGCCATGGCAGGCCACTCCGTCGCGATGCTCCGCTGACGCGCTTGGAGCCGTCGAATACCCAGGAACCCCGTTATCTCGACCGCAGCGGAGAGGTCCCTGCACTTCGCCTTTGCTGTTTCATGCCCTAGCCGAGCTGCTCAGCGATCGATCTGGACATAGGAGTCTCGGTATCGCCGGCATGAAGCGTGGCGGCGGGCTCGATCAGCGCCAGCAGACACTCTTCCTCGGTGGGTGTCGAGGTATTATGCCGCAGGCCACGAGGCACGATGAAGAACTCGCCGGGATGCACATCGACGGGGCCGCCGTCAGCATCCGAGCGGCCAATGCGGAGCACTCCCTGCAGCACAAGAAACATCTCGTCCTCGTGCGCATGGATGTGCCAGGGAAACTCACCCAAAATGCGGACCGTCTTCACGTAGTGATCGTTGACCTGGCCGACGACACCGGGCGACCAGCGCTCCGGGCGGGCAGCCGCGGACTGCAACAGAGAGAGAGGTGCCTGCTGATGGATCATAGGTGGCGCTGCTTAGTCGCGGAAGCCTGCGGAGACGGCGATCTTGTGGCGGCCCTTGGCGCGGCGGCGGTTCAGCACGGCCTGGCCGGCCTTGGTCTTCATGCGGGTAAGAAAGCCGTGGGTCTTGGCCCGGTGGCGGCGGTTCGGCTGGAAGGTACGCTTCGGCATGGTTCTGACTCCTGCTCAAAGGACGCGCCGTCGCTAAAACGACAGGCGTGTCCTGAGCGATCTTTTTCGCTTGTTGCAGCGATCTCTGAGTATAACCTGAGGCTCTCTCGCACGCCAACGAAAGCCTCTAGGGCTGGCTCGAAACAAGGCTGACCGGCGCGCAGACTTCAACGCGGAAATCCATACGCGGCAGGCAACGCTTTTCCATCTTCACAAGGATTGGTGCAAGTGCATTTTCTTCGGGCGCGCTCCACCAATCCCGCCTGTGTATCGTGCTACTATCGACTCCGTTTC
>CAXTJC010000378.1:0-3651 GCA_964244225.1 uncultured Acidobacteriaceae bacterium | reverse complement strand
CAAAGACCTTCTCAGTCGCGCACCGGAGCTTTGTCATCCCAGCGGTCCACGGCAGGGACATCTCCTCTTCCCGGTTGGCTACTGTGCCGCCTTCACCCGGATCACGCGGCAGCAGGCCACGACTGCCGGACTGCTTGACGTACTCGGCACAACCTTTTGCCTCTTCAGCGACGACCTTTCCGACACTCTAAGCACACCAGAGGAGCAGGGCCGCTTTCTCAGCCAGCTCACCAAAGCCTTCCCAATTCGATTCCCATTTTCCCGCCTCAGGCCCGACCAGTTCCGCGTCCTCCGCGCCCTCATCTTTCCGGAGATCCGTCTCTCCCGATCCGCTCTCCCAAGTCAGCAGGCGTCCACAAACTTCCAGACGCTTGATCTCGAACAAGAGCGTACCGCCAAGAGCATCGCCGATGGCCATCGTGTGCTGAAAGGTGTCGCCGGCAGCGGTAAAACCGTTGTCCTCGCTTGCCGCGCCCGCTATCTTCAGCAGCTTTACCCTAACTGGAAGATTCTCATCGTTTGCTTTGGCATCTCTATGGCGCAGCACATCCGCCATCTCCTCGCCGACTCGGAACAGAGTCACTCTGCGCCCTTGCCGATTGTCGTTCGCCACTACCATCAACTGGTCAAGGACCTCACCGGCGCGAGCCTTCGCAAATTGGACGCAGAAACAGAGGACGCGTGGGACGCCCGCATTGGCACGCTTCTATCAGACACGCTCCGCTCGAATCGCTGCTCCACTCGCTATAACGCTATCCTTGTCGATGAAGGGCAGGACTTCGCTCCCGAATGGGTCCACTCTCTCACCGCGCTTCTCGATCCGGCAACGGACAGTCTGCTCTTCTGCCTTGATTCCGCGCAGAACATCTTCGGCCGTAAGCTGACGTATAAAAGCGTTGGCATCAATGTGCAAGGCAAACGTCCCATCATGTTGCGAAAGAGCTATCGCAACACCATCGAGATCCTTGCCCTGGCGCGCACCTTCGCTCAGTCAGACGACACAAACAGCAGCGATGACGATGAGATCGAGTCCATTCTGACCCCGATCGAGAGCGATCGCCACGGCGACCAGCCGACCATCATCACCGATATTCCAGCTGCCGACCAAATCACCTTTTTGATCGATCACATTGATCGTTTCGTAACGAGTGGCCGTTTCAGCTGGTCGGATATTGCCGTTCTCTATGTCAATCGCAGCTCCGGCGGACTCATCGAGAGTTTTGCTCCTAGCTTCCGTAAGCGCTTTGGCGGCAATCGACTGCTCTGGATTACGGAGTCGCGTAACAGCAAACTGAGCTTCGACGGAAGCGCCGCCGCCGTTCGACTCTGCACGATCGAATCCGCCAAAGGCATGGAGTTCCCGCTCGTGTTTTTACTTGGACTGGAGACCCTGCCGCGGCCTAATCGCGACGAGCTCTGCGAGCGACAACTCGCCTACGTCGGTCTTACCCGCGCGCAGCAGACTCTCTTTATTCTTGGTCATCGCCGTGTCGGTCTCTTTGCCCGGCTGGCCGATCTCGTCGCCAAAACAACGACTGCTCCCCCGCTCGCATCCACGCCGCCAGATAGACCTCCACTCATCATCCGATAGACTGGGCTTAAGGAACCATAGGCCATGCCGCTTTACGAGTACGAATGCCAGCAATGCCACAAACACACGGAGAAACGCCAGAAGTTCTCCGATCCCGAGATCACCGAGTGCCCCTTCTGCGGCGGCCCGCTCAAACGCGTGCTCTCCGCGCCGGCGTTTTCCTTTGCCGGCGGCGGCTGGTACAAGGATCTTTACTCCTCGGCAAAACCCGCCGCGACTAACTCGGGCGAGTCCTCCGGCAGCGAATCCTCAGCAGCCAAAACCGACGCAAAACCCTCCGCGAACGGTGGCGCCGCGCCGGCAAGCACACCAACTTCAAGCGCACCTGCCGCCTCGTCAACGCCGGCCGCGCCTGCCTCTTCCGAGAAAAAGTAGCAACACTTGCAATTCCTAGCCGATAACAAAAAACCCTGGCTATGAGCCAGGGTTTTCTCTGCTTTACTCGTTCGGGTTCGATGGGACCATCTCGCCCTCACGCCTTGCCTCTGACAGTTCGATCGCGATGGCCTGCTTCGGATTTGTAACCTTCTGCCCACTCGAACTCCGAAGCTTGCCCTCCTTCATCGCCTTGAGACCAGCGCCGACCTTGGCGCTGGCTCCCGGCGAGTACCTTCGGCCCGACGCCTTCTTCGCGACCGTCTTCTTTGCCGGAGCTTTCTTCGCCGGAGCCTTCTTGGCCGCGGTCTTCTTTGCTGGAGACTTCTTCGCCGCTGCCTTCTTCGCTACTGTCTTCTTCGCCGCTGACTTCTTCGCGGGTGCTTTTTTAACCGCGCTCTTCTTAGCCACAGTCTTCTTTGCGGCCGTCTTCTTGGTTGCTGTTGTCTTTTTTGCAGCCTTCTTCGCAGTTGCCATGCGTCACCTCATTCAAAAGCCAAAGCGCTGTCTGCGCCCGCTCCATAGGATGCACCATTCCTGGTGCATATGTCGCCTGCTATTTTCAGGCCCGCGATCGACGCCGCATCAGCCACCACACTACCGCCGCCGCACTGAGGGCTCCGACCGCTTCGAGTGCCGCCACCGTGGCCTCGCGCTTTGGACTGCGCATGCGCCGCAGGCGGCCTGCATGCCAGGCCGTCTCCGTCTTCAACAGGTCGTCCGCCAGACCAGGAATAGTGATCGATCGCAGCTCGCTGACCGGCAGCGAGCCAAAGACGCGCTCCGGCTCCGGGACGCCGCCATCCCGATCTTTGGGAATAGCCGCGATCAGTGCATTGACCTCTTCATCGCGCGGATCGTCGAACAGCCGCGCGTCGGCGGTATTGGGAAAGAGTGTCGTCATACCGGTCATCTTTCTCTCGATCGCCGACACCACATCCTGGCAGACTCCAAGCGTGTAGTACCCGCCAAAAGGCAGCTTCGGCCGCGCCACGTGCTGGTGCACGTAGGCCACCACCATGGCAGCCGTCAGCCGCGTCACCTCGATCGCATCCGCGCCCGTGTACTCATGAGCGTGGCGCCCCAGCACCCACGGCTGGTTCAGCTCGTCCATTGTCCGGAACTCCGCATGCCCGTCGATGCCGTAGTAGAACGCAACGTCGGCATTGATCTTCGGCCCGCGCACCTGCCACTCATACTCCGCGTGGCTGACGGGCACCAGCAGCGGCCGCCGCGTCCCCGGGACCCGCATGCGTGTGTTCACCCAGAACGGCATCATCACGTCTTTGCCGTTGTCGTGCAGATGGCCGAAGTTTGCAAAGTAGCGCGCGTCCGCGACCGTAATCGTGTGTCCGCTCTCCAGCAGCGCCCGCATCAGCTCCTCCGGCCGCTGCACCACCTTGCCGCCGACCGCGGCCGTAACCAGCCGCGTTCCTTCCGGACCATCGAGGTTCAAGCCGTTCACGCTCAAGCGGTTCAGCAGCATGGCAAGGCGGGCGCTCTCGCGATGCTCGGCAACCAGCCTGGGATCGGCGCCGTCGCCTGCGACAACGTCCATGCCGAGCGGCTTCACCAGCTCAGCTTCGGGAAATCCGGAAAGCCGCGAGGGCATGTCCAGATCGACCTGCGCAGCTTTATCCAAGCGCAGGTCGCCAAGCGTCAGATACTCCGCCACCTCGCTGGCC
>CAXTJC010000377.1:0-3668 GCA_964244225.1 uncultured Acidobacteriaceae bacterium | reverse complement strand
CAATGGACGCGCGAACACCTGAAGCAAGATGTTCTGTAGATTGCTGGGCGCGATCGTCATTTCAGGCGCCAACAAATTGATTCAGGGAAGGTGAGTATGCAGCAGAATCGGGGAGCTGTGGAAGATGCGTTCAAGCTGTGGAGCGCTGGGAAGGGGACCATTCTGGATCTCATGGGCGATGACGGCACCGTCGTTGTTCCCGGCACAGCTCTGCATTGCGGCGCCAAGGGCAAACAGGAATTTATAAGGGACGTGGCGACGCCGTTCATGAGCAGATTCAGCAAGCCACCCGTACCGCTTCTCTCGAAGATCATGGCCGACGGGGAGGACGTCATCGTCGTTGCTGAAGCGGACGGAACGACGATTGACGGCCAGGCGTATCACAACAGCTACGTCTTTGTTCTGGAGTTCCGAGAGAGCCGTCTGATGAAAGCGACGGAGTTCCTCGACATGGTTGCCTTTAACGCGGTGTGGGATAGCGGCTTACCAGATGCGCAGACCGCGGATGCCAAGGAGGAGACGCGATGAGGCATTCGAGACTCCGACACGCTATGCTGACCCTCGAAAAAAGCACCACGGCTCTCATCATTATCGACCTGCAGAAGGGCATACTTGACCCGGAGCCTGTGCCGTTCGGACGCGAGCACATTGTCCGTCAAGCAGCGGTGTTGGGCCATGCTTTTGTGCAAGCCGGCTCCACGATCGTTCTGACCACAACGGGCTTCGCTCCCGGCTATGCGGACGCACCCAAAGGGCTTGCCGACTCTCCCTGGGAGCTCCCGAAGGTGGGCTTACCCGCCGATTTTGCGATGCTCGTTCCGGAGATCGACGATCTTCCTGCGGCCGTCCGCATTACCAAGCGACAGATGAGCGCGTTTTTCGGTACCGAACTCGATCTGCAGCTTCGGCGCCGAGGCTGCCAGACCGTGGTGATCTGCGGTGTTGCGACCAACTTTGGCGTGGAAGCCACTGCACGCGCGGCCTTTGATCTCAACTACAACGTGGTCCTGGCATCCGATGCCTGCGGCAGCGTCGCACCCGGATTGCATGAATTTGCAACGGAGAAGATACTTCCGCGCATTGCGAGGGTGAGACAGACCAGCGAGATACTTCTTGCTTTGCAGAGTTAAGGCCCCACAGCGTCTAAGACCGCTCGACACTCGCTCAAGTGGCCTGATTTAGGGACGGGGGAGGCCGGCGGCTACTGCGATCTATGATGGACGGTGACGAGGTGAGAGGGAGTATGGCGGCGATTGCGGAGCGGATGCAGGCGGATATCGTGGTGGCGATGCGGGCGAAGGATGAGCATCGTTTGACGACGCTGCGGATGGTGAAGTCTGCGATGAAGAATAAGGAGATCGACAAGCGGGCGCCGCTGGATGAGGCGGAGGAGGCGGCGGTGCTGACGACGCTGATCAAGCAGCGGCGGGACTCGATGGAGCAGTTTACGAAGGGTGGGCGGCCGGAGCTGGCGGCGAAGGAAGAGACCGAGATCGGAATGATCGAGGGGTATTTGCCGGAGTCGGCGAGTGAGGATGTGGTGCGGGCGATTGTGTTGGGGGCGCTCGAGCACTTGACGAAGGATGCGGGTGGGGCGCGGCCGGGACCGAAGGATATGGGGCCGGCGATGCGGGTGGTGCGGCAGCGGATTCTGGCGAGCGGGATCCGGGCGGATGGCGGGATGGTGAGCGCGATGGTGAAGGCGGAGCTGGCGAAGTAGGACGGGGATGCAGGAAATGGCCGTTCTGATTTAGTCCTGAAAGTATGATCAAGCTGACCCCAGCGGCTGAAGCCGCATGGCGTGGAAGGCGCTTACGGGCACTTGATCAGAGTCTCCCTAAGAGCCTGTTTAGAAACTCGCGCCGCGGCACTCAATAAGAGAAACAAGCAACCGCAGCGACGAAATACAGGGGTCTCTCCGCTGCGCGAGACAATAGTGCCGTCTCGTTCTCACCCCAGCGAGCAGATGCGCTCGCCGGAGACAGCGGCTCCGGTCGAGGTGACGGCTTCCTGGAGTTATTTAGCAGGCCTAAAAGTTTTAGGTTGCGGAGGCGTGATGACAACCGCCGAAGGTTACGAAAGTTTTGTAGGTGACGGGATAAGAGCGTAGTAGGCTCCGTGCCAGATTTATTGACTCCATTTGCTGCTAGTACGGAGGCGGCATGGCACATCTGGTCTGGCACGTTCTTGACGTTGGAAGTATCTGGATGAAGGAGTTTGCGTCGGCGTTGAGCCAGACCACGGAGACGGTGGCCTGGTGTCCGCGGATGGAGCGCTTTGGGCTACTGAAGCGCGGGTGGCGACTGGAGGAGCTGGCGAGTCCACCGCTCGCGGTGCGGCACTTTCCCTTGCAGCGCGGGTATGCGCGGGCGCCGCTACGGTGGCTGGCACCGTATGAGGGTCGGCAGCTATGGCGGATGCGGGCGGGCCGTGGAGGGGCGGCGGGAGCGGGTGAGACAGCGGTGTTGGTGTGCTCGACGCCGTTCTACGCGCCATTGGCCGAGCGATGGGAAGGGCCGGTGGTGTATTACTCGACCGATCTGACGCATGCCTATGACGGTCTGGACGCGGCGCAGGTGAAGGCGCTGGATGTGCGGCTGTGCCGTGTGGCGGCGGTGGTGTGTCCGAACTCGCTGCGGATCGCGCAGTACTTTGTGAGGGAGTCGGGGTGTGACCCGGCGAAGATTGCGATGGTGCCGAATGCGACGCGGGCGAGCAACCTGATGACGGAGCCGCCGGCGAAGGGCGCAGGCTCGTTGCCGGAGGATCTGGCGGATGTACCGCGGCCGATCGCGGGGGTGCTGGGCGATCTTTCCGGCAACATGGACTGGAAGTTGACGAAGCAGGTGATGGAGCGCACGCCCGGGCTGAACTGGGTGTTTGTGGGGCCGACGACTCGTGCGATCGAGGATGTGGAGCAGGACGCGGCGCGGCGATGGGCGATGGGGCGGGCGCGGTTTACGGGGGCGAAGCCGTACGGGGAGCTGCAGCGGTATGCGCGGAGCTTCGACGTGGCGGTGCTGCCCTACCGGCGCAAGGAGCCGACGTACTCGGGCAGCTCGACGCGATTCTATGAGCATCTGGCGGCGTGCCGGCCGATGGTGGCGACGCGCGGGTTTGCGGAACTGCTGGAGAAGCCGCCGCTGGTCTGCCTAGCGGATGCGCCGGAGGAGATGGCGCAAGCGTTGGACGAGCTGCGGATGCGCGGGTTTGTGGACGGATACGAGCGGACGCGCTGGGAGGCGAGCCGGACGGGTACATGGGAGGAGCGCGCGCGGACGATGGGCGCGGCGGTGGAGGCTCGGGTGATGGAGAGAGTGGCGGAGCACGCGCCCGTTGATGAAGGATTCATGAGAAAGCGGCAGCCGGAGACAACCTAGTGGACGTAGGCGCTTCCTATGCAATGGCGGCACGCATTCGGGCCTTGAACGGGATCGTCAGAGAGAGGTACGAGCGATGGGAATTCTGGACAACATTACATCCATGATCGGCGGCATGGGCGGCGACAAGACGAAGGTCGCAGGCGGACTGATGGAAGCGGTGCAGCAGCATCCGGGCGGCATTGGCGGTATTCTTCAGTCGTTTCAGCAGAACGGGCAGGGCGGCGCGGTGCAGCAATGGGCCGGTGGACAGACTGAAAACGCCTCGCCGGAGCAGGTGGAGCAAGG
>CAXTJC010000376.1:0-3674 GCA_964244225.1 uncultured Acidobacteriaceae bacterium | reverse complement strand
CTGCGGCTGGGAGAACTGACGGGGGGGGATGTCACCCGGTGGCAGGGCTATCTGAATGCCCTGAGAGATCGTCGCGCGTTCTTCAAGGAGAATGGAGCCACGGCGACCGATCACGGCCACCTGACCGCACAGACTGCAGATCTCTCGGTGCGGGAGGCGGAGGACCTTTTCGCGCGTATCTTTGGCGGAACTTTTAGCCAGACGGATGCGGTGCTGTTTCAGGCGCAAATGCTGACCGAGATGGCGGCGATGAGCCTGGACGATGGACTTACGATGCAGCTTCATCCGGGCTCTGTGCGGAACCATAACGCGGCCCTTTATGCCAGGTTTGGGAGGGATAAGGGTGCCGATATTCCTTCGCCCACGGAGTATGTGCGCGCGCTGCAGCCGCTGCTGGCGAAGTTCGGCAACGACAGCCGCCTAACGCTGATCCTATTCACGCTGGATGAGACAACCTACGCGCGCGAGCTGGCGCCGCTGGCCGGCCACTATCCTGCCGTGTATCTGGGACCGGCGTGGTGGTTCAATGACTCGCCTGAGGGCATGATGCGCTTTCGCGAGCAGGCGACGGAGACGGCCGGCTTCTACAACACAGTCGGTTTCAACGACGATACGCGAGCTTTTCTGTCGATTCCTGCCCGGCATGACGTTGCCCGGCGGGTCGATGCGTCTTTTCTTGCCAGGCTCGTCGCAGAGTTGCGGATCGAGGAGCAGGAGGCACTTGAGGTCATACACGCGCTGACAGATACGCTGGTGCGCAAGGCGTACAAGCTGTAGACGATCGTGCATGGGGCGAACAGGACGCCTTGACGTGCCTACGCGCGTTCCGTAGCGTTAAGAGATGATCCTGTTAGACCAAATTGCTAGGGCCTGTTGTCCTGACCACGCGCGGACGTTGCTCTGGGGATGACGTACTAAACTCGTTTTCTCCATTCTGAGCCTTCCGACTCGCCCATGAGGATCTCATGGGCGTTCCCGTCTCTATTACAAAGGAAATGATGACTTATGCCTGACGCCGCCGCACCTGCCTTGACCGTCCCACCTGTAAAGGAAACCAAGGCTCAGAGATCGGAACGCCTGAAGCTTGAGAAGAACCCGTGGGATGCGTGGGACGAGGTCCGCGCCTTTGCCAGAGAGGGCCGCGCGGCGGTGCTGCCGGAGTGGGCAGCGCTCTACTTCAAGTGGTGGGGCGTCTACACGCAAGGGGATGGCGTTGGCGTAACCGGCGGCACCGGTGGTGAAGGCAAGGCGACCGAATACTTCATGATGCGCATCGGCCTGCCGAACGGGATGCTGACGAGCGCTCAGCTGCGCGTGATCGCGGATCTGACGAAGAGACACGCACGAAATCTGGCGGACATCACGACGCGGCAGAATATTCAGCTGCACTGGCTTACGATCGAGTCTTTGGTGGAGGTTGTGGATGCACTGACAGCTGTGGATCTCTCGCCAAAGGGTGCATGCGGCGATGTGGTGCGGAATGTAACGGGATGCCCGCTGGCCGGGCTGGACGGACATGAGGTGCACGACGCCAGCCCGCTGGCGAAGGAGATCGCGCACAAGCTGACGGCGAACCCGGAGTTTTACAATCTGCCGCGCAAGTTCAAGATCTCGGCGACTGGGTGTCCGCTGTGGTGCTCCTACCCGGAGATCAACGATCTGTCCTTGACCGCGCTTCGCAAGACCAATGCAGATGGCAAAGAGGATGTGGGCTATGCCCTACGGATCGGCGGCGGACTTTCGACAGAGCCGCACATTGCCGTGCTTATTCCGGCGTTCATCCGGGAAGAGCAGGCGTACGCAGTGTGCGAGGCGACCTGCCGCATCTTCAGGGAGCAGAGTGAGCTGCGCGAGAATCGCACACGCGCCCGCATCAAGTACCTCTTTATGCGGCATGGATGGACAGCGGAGAGCTTTCTGACGGCGCTTGAAGAGCAACTCGGTTATACGCTGGAGCCGCTTCCGGCAGATGGCACCGGCGAGGCCATTCCGGATGACGTCTATCGCGATCATGTTGGCGTAACGGCACAGCGGCAGGCGGGATTCTCGGCAGTCGGTGCCTCCGTGCTACGCGGCCGGCTCACGGGCGATCAGCTGCTGCGGTTGGCGGAGATGGCGGAGGAGTTTGGCTCGGGTGAGCTGCGGACGACGATCATGCAGAACATTCTGCTCGTTAACGTGCCCAATGCTAAGGTGCAGGCGCTGGTCACGGCATTGAAGGAGATCGACATCCATGTCGATGTGACACCGTTCTGGCGGGGTGCGATTGCCTGCACGGGGACGGAGTTCTGCAAGCTGGCGATTGCGGAGACAAAGGCATTTTCGAAGTGGCTGGTCGGTGAGATGGAGGAGCGGCTGCCGAGCTTCGATCAGCAGATCAAGCTCCATGTAACGGGCTGCACGAACTCCTGCGGCCAGCACTGGATCGCGGATATCGGTCTGGAGGGCAAGAAGATCAAGAAGGATGGCGTGAGTGTGGATGCCTTCTTCTTCTGTGTTGGCGGAGCTGTAGGCCGAAATGCGAGAACGGCGAGGCCGCTGGGCTATCGCGCGCCCGCGGACGAAGTGCCGGCTGCGGTGGAGCGTCTGCTGCGCGGGTATCTCGGCGCCAGGACGGACGGTGAAGATCTGCGGAGCTACTTCGGGCGGACGCCGGACGAGCAGCTGCGCGCGCAGCTGACCGGAACGAGTGTCGATACTCTGCCGCCACCGGTCGAGCGAGACGCGCCGCCGAACGGGCACCCGGCGCCGGATGCTTGAGGCCATACGATGAGTCTCTTTCCCTTATTTCTGAAGCTGACGGCCCGGCCCACGGTGGTCATCGGCGCAGGCTATCTCGCCGAAAGCAAGATCGAGTCGCTGCGTGCGGCGCAGGCGCATGTGAAGGTTGTGGCGCCGCGCGTCTGTGCCCGTGTTCGCGGGATGGCGGAGGGCGGCGAGATTGAGCTGCACGAACGCCCCTACCAGCACGGCGACATTCAGGGCGCCTTTCTGGCTGTCGCGGCAACTGATGATGCCGCGGTCAACCGCGCTGTCTTTGCCGAGGCGGAGGCGGCCGGTGTGCTGGTAAACGCTGTCGATGATCCGCCCTTCTGTGACTATTACTTTCCTTCCGTGGTGCGCCGCGGCGATCGCCACGCCGTACGTGCCGATCTTATTCGCGCTATCCCCGTTCGCGGCGATGCGATCGGCGCCGACGACGACCGCTGCGATCGACTTACGCTGCATCGCGATCGCGGCCGCCGAGTCGACGATGAGCGTACACGGAACGCCCGCCTCGTGCAGCTCGAACATCGTGAGCCGGGCGCCCTGCAAGAGCGGGCGCGTTTCATCGACGAAGACGTGCAGCGATTTACCCGCCCGCTGTGCCGCGACGAAGCAGCCCAGCGCGGTGCCTTCACCGCCGGTCGCGAGCGGCCCGGTATTACAGTGGGTCAGAACGTTGCCACTCGACGGGAAAATGTCCACGGCAGCTTCGCCGATACGCCGGTCGATCTCGCGCTGCTCGGCGTGGATCTGCCGCGCTTCGGCGAGAAAGTCGCCGTCCGCGCGCGCCAACACACGGTCGATCGCCCAGGCCAAATTGACGGCGGTCGGCCGGGCATTGCGAATACGCCGGGCAGCGACGCTAAAATGTTGACCGCCATGGAGTTGCGCTGCCAGCGCGACGCCGT